>NZ_JAUBVE010000052.1:0-48918 GCF_036705715.1 Microcoleus sp. AT3-D2
TCTTCGTAGTTCATATTATTAAGCTAATTTTTTCTTTTATTTTACCTAGAAAGAGCGCACTTTCGCAAGAGGTCTAAATCAACCCGCCACAGAAATGAGATAGGAAAAAACCACCCTGATTTGAGGTAAAATGTTAAATAATTCTCTCTGCAGGACAAAGACAAGTGTCACTAAAATTGGATAAAGTAATTCCTTGGGGACGCTGCTTGGATGAATACATAGGAATGTTTAGCTTGACATCCAGTGACCTCAAGCTAGCAATTCTTGATTGTGCCGGTGGCCCGGCGAGTTTCAATGCGGAAATGACTCGCCAAGGTAAAAAGGTAATTTCTTGCGATCCAGTTTATCAGTTTACTGCGGTGGAAATTGGCGATCGCATCCAAGAAACATATCAAACTGTGATTGACGGTGTTAAGGCCAATTTAGACGGCTACCTGTGGAATAATTTTGAATCGCCCTACCAGCTAGGCGAAGTGCGAATGAAGGCGATGCAGGAATTTTTAGAAGATTTTCCATTAGGCTTGCAGCAAGGCCGCTACCTGAATGCTGAGCTGCCAGTTTTGCCTTTCGAGAACGGTCAATTCGATTTAGCTTTGTGCAGCCATTTCTTATTTGCTTATTCTCACCTGCTTTCCGAAGAATTTCATCTAGAAGCAATTACAGAAATGTGTCGGGTTGCAAAGGAAGTCCGGGTATTCCCTCTATTGCAGAGTTTTAGCGGAGAGGAATCCTATCACTTAAACCCGATCGTCGCCGAATTGAAAAAGAGAAATTTTAGGGTAGAAATTCAAGAGGCTCCTTATGAGTTTCAAAAAGGTGGCAATAAGATGCTGCGAGTTAGAGGGCGAATGTGATTCGCGGCTGCGGAGGGCATGGCAATTTGCGATCGCTTATTTCAAAAAAATTAGATAAGCTAAGCATAAGGTCCTGCCTCATCTTGGGGTTCGCCAATCGCACGCTGGAGTGCATGGCGAATGTGGATAATCCTCACCGTTGGTATAGGCTGATCGTCAAAAATAGTGAAGAGTATGCGATACGTGGTTTTACCACTGCCATACAGAAGCTGGCGAATCTCTTGGCTGAAAAATGCGTTTTCACGGGCTAAAACACAACGACGCGGCATTTCTTGCAGTGAGGAAATCGCTTTAATCAAACCCTGATACCATGCTTGAGCGCGTTCGGGAGTTGTGAATTGGGAAAAGTTCAGAAACGCTGCATCAGCTTCAGATTGAGCTGTACTGGAAAAGTCAATGCGATACATTATGCTTCCAAAGAAAGTCCGTATTTCTGGTTTTGTCTATCGACAAACTCTTCCAGAGTAGAAAACTGACCCCTATCGAAGTCATCAAGTCCGCGTTGAATCCCTTCTAATGCCTCGAAGAAATCGCTTTCATCAAAGCTAAGTCCGAACGCGATAACAGCTAGGGTAACGCTGGTTATATCTTGTCCTGTACTTTCCGCCCGTTGGCGCAGCAG
Organism: Microcoleus sp. AT3-D2; assembly: GCF_036705715.1. Classification (NCBI taxonomy): domain Bacteria; kingdom Bacillati; phylum Cyanobacteriota; class Cyanophyceae; order Oscillatoriales; family Microcoleaceae; genus Microcoleus; species Microcoleus sp. AT3-D2. The sequence goes on from NZ_JAUBVE010000052.1 coordinate 1,477, forward strand.
TGCTTCGATTTTTGGGGGTAAGGTGAGTGTAAGAGTCATAAAAGTTATGATGAATGGTTAACTTTATTGTCTAACTTTATTTTGGCATAGGTAGCCAAAACGATCGCTTCCTAAACTATCGGCTCATTGCTTAACCCGATCGCCCGAAATACCTATCTTGTTTGTCTAATAATCTTGCAATGCCCTGAGACTTTGGGCGATCGTTTGTTCTTCGCTGAGGGGTTGGAACTCATTTGCTGTGTCAATTTCTCCCCACTGATGTCCCTCCGTTTCCGGGGCAATTTCTGCGATTGTTCAAAGTCGCTGAGATTACCGTTGGACTGATTCAGCCATGAAAGCACGATCGCCTTAACCGAATCGCTGGGCATGGCTTGAATTTGGGCGTGGAGTTGCTTTATAGATTGAGCCATTGGACAATACAGAGTCACTGATTTAATTTTAGCGCAGTGTCAAATAGTTGTGGACACTATAACGCACAGTTGCGGTAAAATTAATTAAAAACTTTAATAATTGTCAAAATGCTAAGCAGCGCCGCATTGAGGAAAACAGGGTCGGGGTGGGAATTTGCAAATGAAGAAGTGTTAGAGGATTTTGTCGAAGTTCACTTGCAAAGTTTGCTCGGTTTGACAGTCATCAAGCGGCAATTCACTGTCAACGAGCAAAGATGCGATATTATAGCGGTGGACGAGAATAAACGGTTAGTTGTGCTGGAGTTGAAAAACGGCGAAGATAGATATGTCGTTCAGCAGTTAACCCGTTATTACGATGCTTTGTTGGAACACAAACCTTTTGCCGATCGCGTGGATTACGATCAACCAGTTCGCTTAATAGCAATTGCGCCTAAATTTCACAGGGATAATTTTACAGATAGGAAGTATCACGGGCTATTTTTTCAGTTTTTGCAATTTGCGATCGTTCCTGACGAGGAAAAATTATATTTACACTTTAAAGATGTAGATGCCGAACATATTGCACGAGTAGAGATTACATATCGAGAACAATACAGCAACGAAACTCTATCTGAACCGCCAAGGTTGCTTTTAAAATTTATGCAAGAATGTAATGAAACTGAACGCGAAGGAGTTTTGAGCGTTCGCAGACAGATTCTAGGCTGTGATAGACGGGTCAAGGAACTTACTGACTCTAGTAGTATTAAGTATGGTTTCGGCAAAAATAAATTGATTGCTGAATTTAGATTTGATGCCAGACGAAATAGCCCTGCAATGTTTTTATGGCTGCCACTTCCCAGAGGATACAACAATAATAAAATCCTAGCTAGAATGAGAATTTGGACGAATTGGGAAATAGTCACAGATACAGGTTATATTCGGAAGGGAATTGGCATAATGGTTAATGAGGATGAGTACAAAGTAGGTATGGTTTCTCCTTCAGCTAAGTTAATGCCTGATACCTCCTATAGGGCATTAGGTGCCAGGGATAAATTTTTGAACGATCCAGCATACAGAAAGAATTATGTTATGAATAATTTGGCATTTTATGTGAGCAAGTATGGACGAAACTACCGTCACGGTTCGCCGTTAGCGATGTCCATAACATACTATTTTAAGATAATTGGAAAAAGTGACGAATTTACTTCTTTAGAAAGAATAGTTAATTTAGCTTTAGAATCAAGATTGGTAAAACTCTAACTTGGAAGAATTAACAAACCCGATCGCACCCCATCACCCCTTACCCAATCCACCATCCATCTGCGTCTATCTGCGTACATCTGCGGTTAAAAAAAATCTCATCAATAGCTTCGCAAGAAATCAAATTAACAAACTTTGATATAATATTACACCTAGAAGCCAAACTCAAACCAACTCATGCCACAAACAGTCTGGATCGCACGACACGGAAACCGCATCGACTTCGTTAACCCCGACTGGTTTATCACCGCAGAACACCGCTACGATCCCCACCTTTCCGAAGACGGTCACGTTCAAGCTAAACAACTCGCCAATCGCCTCAAAGGTGAAGGAATTTCTCACATTTTTGCTTCCCCTTTTCTGCGAACAGTCCAAACAGCAAATCACGCGGCAGAAGCTCTCGATTTATCAATTAAACTAGAGTGGGGACTGTGCGAATGGCTGAATCCGGAATGGATGACAGAAAGGCCGGAAACTGAGTCAGTCGAAGCTTTGTGCAGGCGTTTTCCCAGGATTGATGCTTCCTACAAAGGCGGTATTGCTAATTATCCCGAAACTGGGGAAGCTTGTCTCAAAAGGGCGGGGGAAACTGCTAAACGCCTCGCGGCTGAGTTTCCAGAAGATATGCTATTGGTAGGTCACGGTGCGTCGGTTTTAGGAACTGCGATCGGGCTGGCGGGCTGTGCAGAAACGGAAATTAACGCTTCTTTGTGCTGTTTGGTGAAAATGGTGCGGGGTGAGGGAGAATGGTCGATCGCACTTAATGGCGATACTTCTCACCTGACTGACTCTGAAGCCGTGATCCGGTTTAATTAAAGTTGAGATTCGTGCGAAAAATCGCATTTTATGCTATGTGTGTAAGGTGCGCCGAGGTGCACCCTACGTTAATCTGATCTGTGAGAATCTGGTTGTTATTGTTTAATCTCGATCGCACATTTTAAATCGAAAATCTTAAATAGGTATGGCAGGACACAGTAAGTGGGCGAATATTAAACGCCAAAAAGCTAGAGTTGATGCCGTTAAAGGCAAGGTTTTTGCTAGAATATCTCGCGAAATTATTGTCGCGGCCCGCAGCGGAGTTCCCGATCCCGCTGGCAATTTTCAACTGCGGACGGCTATTGAAAAAGCGAAGGCGGCGGATATTCCTAATGAAAACATAGAAAGGGCGATCGCCAAAGGTGCGGGCTTGGCGGGAGGAAGTTCGGATTTAGAAGCTATTCGCTACGAAGGTTACGGCGTTGGCGGGGTTGCTATTCTGATTGAAGCGCTGACAGACAACCGCAACCGCACAGCGGCTGACTTGCGAGAAGCTTTTACTAAAAATGGCGGAAACTTGGGCGAAACAGGTTGTGTGGGCTGGATGTTTGACAACAAAGGAGTTTGTACGGTAGGCGGCCCGATTGATGAGGAACAATTGTTTGAAGCGTCGCTAGAGGCGGCTGCGGAATCTTATGATTTGATATTAATTGATGAGGATACTGAAGGTGCAGAGGTATTTACAAGTGTGGCTAATTTGGAACAGTTGGCTGATGTTTTGAAACAAAAAAGTTTTGCAGTTTTGCAGTCGGAAAATCGCTGGATTCCCAGCAATACAGTGGAAATAGACACTCCTGAAAAAGCTCGATCGCTCCTGAAGTTAATGGATGCACTGGAAGATTTGGACGACGTGCAAAGTGTGACGGCGAATTTTGAAATGAGCGATGAATTGATGTCTTCGGTCATGGTTTAACAATCTAAATCACCAGATTTTTGCCATCCGCAAGACAAATCCCGGTAACTCTGGATCGCCGCTGACTGTTTCAGGATTATCTAAGATTTCAGGTTCGCGATCGGGACGGTAGATGTAGACTTTTCTGTTTTTGCGATCGACCAAAAAGCCTAGCGATACACCGTTCTCAATATATTCTTGCATCTTGTTTTGCAATTCCTTGAGATTGTCACTAGGAGACCGCAATTCAATCACAAAGTCTGGACAAAGCGGTGCGAATGAGGCTTTTTGTTCTTCAGTTAAGGCATTCCAGCGCTCTAGTTTAATCCATGAGGCATCGGGAGATCGGGTTGCTCCATTTGGCAAGGTAAAGCCGGCACTGGAGTCAAACGCTTCACCTGTGCCATCTTCTTCTGCCCAGTTCCCCAATTGTAGGGCAATCTTACCGTTTCGATTCCCTGTATCTGAAAAGGCGGGTGACATAATGATAACTTCCCCACTGGCAGTACGCTCAATTCTCAAATCGCGATTAACCAGACAGAATTCATAAAACTGTTCAACAGTCATCGATTGGATCGCAGGGAAATTGACCGTCAGTGGGACGCTTTGGGTTTGAATTAGCAGCGTCGTCATGCTTTTTCCTCAGTTGGTGCACGGGTGATAGAATACCTTGAGCTTAGACTATTTTAGCTTTGCGATCGAAAGTCTGAGTCGATCGGGGAGTCGGAGGCTTGTATCCGTTTTTGGGCGGTGTTAATAATCTTTTTTCCCAGTCAGTAAATAAGTAACCATGTATCCCTTGCCCTTAACTTGAATAGCGCCGCGCTTCTGAAAAGTATATTTATCTTTTAATATCTCGTAGGTTTCGGCGGTGACTTGAATGCAGCCGGTAATCCCGTGGGATTCCATGCGCGAAGCAATATTTACTGTGTCGCCCCAGAGGTCGTAAATAAACTTTTTTAAGCCGATGACGCCGGCAACGACAGGCCCACTGCTAATCCCAATCCGAATGCTGAAAGGTTCCGAATGTTCTAAACTCAGGAGCCTAATTTCGTGTAGCATATCGATCGCCATGTTCGCGACCGCCTCGGCGTGATCCTTTCGGGGCGTAGGCAAACCGCCGACAACCATGTAAGCGTCACCAATAGTCTTAATTTTCTCCAAACCGTGGCGATCGGCCAAGTGGTCAAAAGCCGAAAAAATATCGTTGAGCACTTCCACCACCGCCGTCGCTGAAATTCTCGACGAAAGCTCTGTAAACCCCACAATGTCGGCAAACATCACAGTTACTTCCGCAAAACTTTCGGCGATATTGTGTTCATTGTCCTTCAAACGCAGGGCGATCGCTGCCGGCAAAACGTTCAGCAGCAGTTGCTCGGATTTAGCTTGTTCTAGTTCCAACTGTAGGTAAGCAGCCTGCAACTGTTCGGCTTGGCGAATTCTTTCTCCGGCTAGCTTTTCGATTTGAGCGGTGCGGCTCAAAGCTGTCAGCATATATGTCACCGGAATCAGAGTCCACAGCATCCCCATCGTCAGAGTTCCCCAAGAGCGCCAGTGCTTGCGAATCCTGCGAATTTCCGGCGTGGCAGACACGTACATAGACCACTGGCGGCCGCTAATTTTCAGCCGCCTTTTGCAAGCTTTATACTCCGGGCCTGGATTGTCAAGAATCGGGCAGTTTGGCATAAGGGATCGTTCCGCAGCGGCTGATGCTGGAAGCACTTGTTGGCTCGCCGATTGGAACTGCACCGCAAATTGCTGAATTTGCCTCTCAGCAGGGAGATTTTTGAGAACCTGGTTGGCCCTTTGCGGTAACAGTGGCGCTGCTTCTTGCTTGTCTGGAGCCTCGCTGGCGAGATAAATATTGAGGTACTCGGTATTGCGTCCTTTTAAAGAGGTTTGGAAAATATCTTTGCCTCGAAATACGCCCAGAACAAATCCTTGTAGCAATTGGCGACGGGATTCCAGGGTAGTCGGGTTACTGCTGTTTTCGTAAATCGGAACTATTGCCAAAAGACCCTGTTCCGGGGAAGTGCCCTGAGTTAAGCCGATGTAGTTGGTGACAATCATTTCTCCTGTATCGCGCCCTCGATCGAGCGCGGCGCGGATTTCTGGGTGGGAGGCGAGGTCAAAGCCTAATACTGTCTCGTTTCCGGCTGGCGGTTCGACGTAGAAAGCCGGGAAGTATTCGGAACGCTGGAGGGCCTTGCGGAGTTCTCCTCGCGGGCCGCGCTCTGTAATCTCGAAGCTGGGATCTGTTTCGGCTCTAGCTTTGGTTTCGTAGTTGCGCCGCTCGGAATTGGGGACGCGGGGGGCCCAAGCTAGGAGTTGCAGGCTGGGGTGGACGGATAGGGGCCGGGCGACAAACCGGGCAAAAGAGGAACGCTCGACGGCGCTGAAGGCTTTCATGTAGTCGCTGAGGGCGAGAACAGTATCTAAGTCGGAGTTGAGCTGGCGTTCAATGCCGATCGAAATATCGTCAATGCGGCGGTGCATTTCGTAGTCGCGGCGCTTGTCTTCCCAGTCCCAAACCAAGGCGAATGTCAAAACCGACAGCCCGACACCCAAAGCCAGCGTCAACCCGGCTGGAATGTAGCGAGACCAGGATAAAGGTAGTTTTTTCAGCATATTTGCCTAGCGAATAAGGGCAGCAGATTAGCACACCGCTGAGTGCGATTTGTTCCGATCTCTGAGTGCGGTTAATTCAACACCCTGATAACTCAAGCACCGACGGCAATTGGGAATTAAAAGTTAGATATTTAAACTTTTAGATTAATGGACGATCGCTCAGCAGGGGATTTCAATCCAGAATTCCGCTCCCTGTCCGGGCGCTGAGATGCACTGCAGGCTTCCCTTATGTTTTTCTACCACAATCTGATGGCTGATGGATAATCCTAAGCCGGTTCCAGCCCCTACGGGCTTGGTGGTGAAGAAGGGGTCAAATAGCCGCTTGCGAACCTCTTCGCTCATTCCCGGGCCACTGTCGGCGATGCAAATTACAATGCGATCGCAATCACTGAGCTGGTTTTTACTGTGGCTTTTCAAACTAGCTTTTTTCATGAGGGTGCGAATCACGATCGTCCGAGGTTCCGGTTGGTTTTCGAGAGCATCGATCGCATTGCTGATAATATTTAGAAATACCTGGTTCAACTGACCCGCACAACAGTAAATCTTGGATGTTTTTCCGTATTCTTTAATAATTTCAATCCCGCTTTTTATACTTGCATGATGCAATCTGTGCTGCAAAATTAACAGTGTACTGTCAATTCCTTCATGAACGTCTACCAACTTCATTTCTGATTCATCCAGTCGCGAAAAGTTCCGCAGCGACAACACAATATCACTGATTCTTTCTACTCCTACTCTCATGGAATTAAGCATTTTTGGCAAGTCTTCCTTGAGAAAGTCTAACTCTAAGTCCTTAACTTTTTCAGAAATCAGAGGTACTGGGGACGGATAGCATTCCTGGTAGAGACTTAACAGTTCAATTAAATCGTGAAAATAGTTGTAGGTATGAGAAATATTGCCGTTAATAAAAGTTGCCGGATTGTTGATTTCGTGGGCAATCCCAGCCACCATCTGACCGAGACTCGACATTTTTTCGGATTGAACTAATTGGATTTGAGCGTTTTGTAGTTGTTCGTAAGCTTCTTGCAATTGGGCGGCTTGTTTTCTTAATTGAGATTCAGAAGCTTGGAGTGCGGCGGCGGAAATTTTGCGATTGGTTATATTTTCAATCATCCCTAAGTTGTAAATAGGTTGTCCTTCACCGTCTCGAATCATAGTAGCTGTCACATTTACCCAAACAATTTTACCTGTAGCGGTAATCTGGCGGAGTTCGATTTGATAGTGAGTAATTTCTCCCCGCTTAAGAGAATCAGCAACTTGGAGATTTTTGGGTGAATCTTCGGGATGCCCAAGTTCAATAAATGTTTGGGCGAGCAATTCTGCTGCGGTATATCCCAGCATTTCGCAGTAAGTTTTATTGACTCGCACTAACTTGTTATCGTCTAAATTAGCTAAGTAGATAGCGATGGGTGCATCTTCAAAAATTGTGCGAAATAGTTCCTCGCTGGCCCGGACTTTAGCTGTTAGGGAAAGCCTATCTGTGATGTCTTCAAACGTAGACAAAATGCCGACAACATTGCCTGAATTGTCGTGTAAAGGTATTTTATTTGTATCCAGACAGCGCTGGGTGCCATCGGCTTGCATTTTGAATTCTATGATGTGATATTCGGGGGTATTGGTTGCCATGATGCGGCGGTCGCAGGCTCGAAAAAATTCTGTTTCTTCCGGCTTCCAGGGCATATCGAAGTCGGTGAGACCAGCGATGTCACTGGGGTGATCGAAACCTGCGACTTTGGCAAAGTTTTTGTTGCCTCCCAAGTAAACTAAATCTCGATCTTTCCAGGCAATTAACTGAGGGATGTTATTGATTACCAACCACAGCATTTTTTTGGATGTTTCCAAGGCTTCCGTGCGTTCTAGGACGCGCTTTTCTAGTTCTTGATAAGCTTGTTGCAGGGCGATTTTTGACTCGCTGAGAGCGATTTCGGCTAGCTTGCGATCGCTGATGTCGATTGTCACTCCCTCCCACAGTATATCGCCCCCAGGCTGCAGTTCGGGGCGGGCAATGCCGCGAATCCATTTCAGTTTTCCCGATCCGGTTACGATCCGCCCTTCATATATCCAAGGTTTTAAAGTTTTCCCGGAAATTGCGATTGATTCTAACATGGGTTTTAGGTCTTCTGGATGCACCATTGACCACATTAAACCGGAGTTTTGTTGAACTTTTTCGGGATCTAATTCGTATAGTTCCCAACAGCCTGAACTTACATAAATGAATTCATCGGAACCGCCGGGATGCAGCAAGTATTGATAAATCATTCCCGGCACGTTGGCGGCCATTTTTTGGAATCTGGCTTCGCTTTGTCGCAGTGCTGATTCTGCAAGTTTGCGATCGCTAATGTCAATCAACAAGCCGTCCCAAATAATGTCACCTTTTTCGCCCTGTTCTGGCCGGGAAGCCCCGCTAATCCACTTAATCCGATCGCCCGGAAAAACAAATCTGCCTTCCCACCGCCAAGGTTCTAAAGTTTTAGCTGAGATAGCAACAGATTCCTGGAAGCTTGGCGCATCGTCTGGATGAATCATTTCGATCGCGGGAATAGCTGAATTTTGGAGTTCCTCTGGTTCTAATTCCCAGAGATCGCGGCAGCCGGAACTGACGTAGGGGAATGACATAGCGCCGTCTGCTGCTAACTGAAATTGATAAATCATCCCGGGAACGTTGGCGGCTAGTTTTTGAAATCTCGCTTCGCTTTGCCGTAGTGCTGTTTCTGCTTCTACGCGATCGGTAATATCGTAAAATGCCGATAAAATTGCGGCTTCGCCATTAAAATTAATCGCTCGCATCGACATTTTTACCCAAAAAAAACTGCCATTTGCTTTCTTGAGGCAGATTTCTTCGCTGTCGCTAAAGCCGTTTTGTTTGACTAATCCTATCAATTGACGGCGGTCATTGATATTGGCATAAAGTCCAATCTTTTTGCGTCCGATAAGTTGTTCATAACTCAAACCTAAACTTTCACCGAGAGCAGGATTTGCATACAAAATTACGCTGTCTTCTAGGCGCGTAATTAACAGGGGAACGGGAGTCGTACTGGCGATCGCCCGCAATCTTTCTTCGCTTTCTTCCCTGGCTGTTTCGGCTGCTACTCTTTTGCTAATATCGTTCTGAACTCCAATAAAATGAGTTAATTTTCCCTCGTTGTCTAGGATAGGGGAAACCATTAATTCGTTCCAAAAAGGAGTTTTGTCTTTGCGATAATTTTTGAGAACTACCTGAATTTCCGTTCCCGATCGTAAACTGCTGCGAAGTTTGTCTAATTCGGCCTGATCGGTATCGGGGCCCTGCAAAAACCGGCAGTTGCGTCCAATAACTTCTTGGGCACTGTAACCGGTCAGTTTCTCAAAAGCAGGATTGCAGTAGATAATAGGTATGTCAGGCTTGCGAGCATCGGCGATGAGGATGCTGTTGCTCGACGCTGCGATCGCCCGTTCTAGGAGAGACAGGTTGAAAGAGTCTGTTGTCATCTGTGGCAATATCCAAATTCCCAGGGAGGGGACAGAACAATAAAAATTTATAAATAGCTTGAGCCATTCTTATTGTATAATTTTATTTTCAATTTAGCTTTTTTAACAAAGTCAGCAGCCCAAAAAAGCCGACGGGGGAGACGACTAATACCATTTTAGATTTTAGATTGGCAATGACTGATTCCATTATGGTTGGGGGGACGGGCAGACTATTACCTTCTTTTGGGGAATTTAGTATAACCAAAGACATTCGGCACTCATCCAGAAAACAGAAGGTGAAAATAGCGAAGGGGGAAAGAAAACAGAAGGTAAAAATACTGATATTTTCAACTTTTTTTCTTCTCCTCCTTCCATCCGGTTCATCAACCCTTTTAAATAGACAAGCTGATGCAAGAACCCCGAGCAGTTTTGCTTACTTCAATCCTGGCTTGAAAAGCTTCTTTCAGGTGGGGCATATGGGTAACGGTGAGGATGCAGGCGAAGTCGGAGGCGATCGCATTAATTGCAGCAATCAGCCGATCGCACCCTTCAGCATCCTGAGTCCCGAACCCTTCATCAATAATCAACATTTGCAAAGCCGTGCCCGCCCGCTGAGACAGCAGTCTCGCCAGCGCCAGCCGAATCGCAAAATTAATCCGAAAAGCTTCACCGCCCGAGTAAGTTTCGTAGGCGCGAGTCCCGCGAGCATCAGCAATTAAAATGTCTAAAGTGTCAATCAATTTAGTTGCTTTTTTAGAAGCAGCAGCCCGCTGAGTAATAAATTGAACGTGCAATTGATTGGCGCTCAATCTGGACAATATCTGATTGGTTTCAGCTTCTAGTTGAGGCAAAACATTTTCAATCATTAAAGCTTGAATGCCGTTTTTACCAAAGGCTTGACCCAACTCTTGATAAACTCGCTGCTGGCGTTTGGCAACTTGCATTTGCTCTTTTTGAGCTACTAGCTGAACTTGCAGAGTTTCTAGATTTTGCTGCTGCTGCTGGAGGCGTCCGAGACTTCCCAAATGTTGGTCTAGCTGCTGGCGGCGGCGACTGATTTGCTGTTCGATCGCACTTATGCGGGCTGTGGGATCGGGATGTTCTTGCAATTGCTGGTTCATCGCGGAAGTTTGAGCGCTGACAGCTTGCAAATCTCGATCGCGCACTGCGATGGAATTTGCTATTTCATTAACCCGCTGCTGCACTTGCGGGTACTGCACAGTTGCCGAGCGCAATTTTTCGGCGCGCGCGATCCAAAACTGCGATCGGCGCATTTCGCTGCGGACGTGTTCGTGCTGTTCCAAATTATAGCCAACTTCCGCAATGTATCTATCTAAAGACAGAATTTGCTGCTGTATTTCCGAGCTATTTTTTTGCTGTTCTAACTGTTGCTGTACGGTGGCTAATTGAGTTTGCAAATCCGGGCGGCGGGCATTAATTTTATTCAGTTTCTGCTGAGCGTCTTTGATTTGAGCTTGCTTAATTTCCGCCCACCGCAAGCGCTTTTCATCGCTGCGGGCGAGGGAGTGGCTGCGATCGCTGTAATTGAGCTGTTGCAGTTGCTGTTCGATTTGCTGGAGTTCGCCCAAATCATCGGCTGCATACTCGCCGGTGCGTAGCAACCGCTCTATTTCTGCAGCGTCTTGACGCATACTTTGCAGCCGGTTTTCGTCTTGGCCCAGGCTATCTAATTGTGCTTGTAAATGACTGCGGCGTTCCCGCAATTCTTGGTAGGGCGCTAATTCCTCTTCTAGTTCGCGGTATTCATGTCTGAGGACTTGAATTTCGCGCTCGGAGACGGCCAACTGTTCGCGGACAACCCACAGTTGGTTCCAGATTTCCTGCTGTTGGGTGTGGTGTTTTGTGACTACCAAATTCCAGTAGTGTTCGTCTAAAGGTCGATCGCACAAAGGACAATTGCCAAAATTTGCATCCCGCACCATTAAAGGCGAATTCGATGGCTCGTTTTCCGCAAAATTCGAGGCTTTACCTTCACCTGCGGTTTTTTCTCCTTCATGTTTCCGCAGCAGTTGCAGTTTTTGGTCGATCTCGGCGAGTCTGGTTTGATAGTCGCGGCTTTTGGCTTGCAGGTTCCCTAGAAAGTCGTGCCTTTCTTGACCTTTTTCGCGGACTCGCTGCTGATAAACTCGCTTGTTTTCCAACTGCACAATTTGATTGGCGATGGCCGAGATTTCCTGCTGTAATTGTGGCTGTCGCTGCTGCTGCTGAACTTGCACCTGTCGGTTGATTTCGTCTAAGCGGGCGGTTAAACCGGCGCGGGCGCGATCGAGCTTTTGTTGCTTTTGCTGCTGCTGTTGTAACAGCGGCGAAACTTGCAGTTGCAGTTGCTCTAGTTCGTTGAGGCGCGATCGAACTGCTTGCAACTGTGCGAGTCCTTTGTCAACCTCCGGCTGCTGTTTGAGAATTTCCAGAACATCTTTTTCATCCTGTTCTAAAACTTCTAATTGAGCTTGCAACTGCTGAATTTTGCTTTGCAAAAAGCTCAGTTCTTGCCGCTGCTGTTCTTGCAATTGTTGGCGCTGATTTTGGGCTTGTTGATTAACCTTGAATTTTCCAGCCAGACTTTCTTCTGTGGCTTGCAAGCTGTGGAAATACGCGATGCCTGCTGTTATTTCATTTTCTTGTCCTAGGAGGGCTTGCAGCTCATTTTGCTGCTGTTTGGCTGCGTTGAGTTCCTGCTGCAAGCGGCGGCATTCTTGAGTGATATTGTAGTGCTGTTGCTGGTGGCCGGCGAGGAGTTTTTGCCAAGTTTGGCGGTTGTGGTGCTGGAGTTGCAGTTGCTGTAACTCGGTTGTGTCGGCTTGCTGCTGCTGCTGAAGCAAATCGGTTGCTTGCTGCAATTGAGTTTGTTCGGAGGCGATCGTCTCTTTTTGTTGCAGTTGCTCTTGTACGGTTAGCAAACTCTGTTTGAGTAGATCGACTTGAGCTTTAAATTGTTTGGACGTATCCTTGGCTTGGTCGGATAAAGTATCGTAGGAGTCGAGTTTGAGCAGGTTGGCTAAAACTTGTTTGCGTTCGATCGGCTTTTTGAGCATAAATTCATCAGCTCGCCCCTGCCGCAAATAAGCCGAATTGATGAAAGTATCGTAATCTAGTTTGATGTGTTCGAGGATTTTTTGCTGAGTTGTTCTCAGCCCCTTGTCTGTGAGCGTGCGAAAATTAAGTTTTTCCTCACTCTCGGCAGAATTCAAGCTGACTTGAAATTCCAAACTTCCCGATTGTCCGCGCCGACGGTTGCGAATCACCCGGTATATTTGGCCGCCGGTGGAGAAAGTGAAATCAACGCGCACATCTGTTTCGCCGATATGGATGATATCGTCTTCCGTATCGCTGCGGCAACAGCCCCAAAGTGCCCAGGATATGGCTTCTAAGAGGGAGGATTTGCCAGCACCGTTAGGCCCGCAAATGCAAGCGGTGTGCAGGCCGCGAAAGTCTAAAGCAGCTTCGCGATAGCTGAGAAAATTTTTGAGTGTAAGTTGTATAGGAATCATTTAGGCCATCGCGCCATACAATCTATTTATAAATAACACTATTTGTACGCTGTTGCCTAGTTATTCAATCCAGATCGAGAACAATTGTCAGTGCTTCTGCAATTTCTTCCATAATTGTCTCGGACAGGGTTCCGAGTTGCCGGACAAATCTTTGTTGCGAAACGGAACGGACTTGAAAAGTATCGGCGGCGGAGAGTTTCGCCAAGCCATTTTCTGATGTCGGTTCGAGCTGCACCATCCAATCAAGCGGGGAAAAAAGATCGTTCCATGCTGTAATTGGAACAATTACTTTGAGCCGCAAAATTCCCACTTCATCATCGCTAACAACCACAACAGGTCTAGTTTTGCCGATTTCATCTCCCACCGTTGGATCTAGTCTGACAAGCCAAATTTCGCCCTTACGCATTAGTTTCTACCCCTGCGCTCAGGTATTCTTCCTCGGAATCGAAATACGGTTCGCTGTCGGGCGACCACAAATCGTGAAGCGGCCCTCCTGGTTCATACAAGGGGGCTGCTGCTTCTGCTGCGGCTCTGAGTTTCCGTTTTCTCTCAGCTTTGCGCTGGGCTTTTTCTTCTATTTCTTCGCGCATCATCCGCGAAGCTGTTTCGATGATTTCTAGGCGTTCTTCTGCTGTCAGATTTTTGAGTGCTGCTAAGATTTCTGTTTTAGTCACGGTTTTTTCGGGTGGTTTGTGAGAAAGTACGATCGATCCTGGAGCATCCCGATACTCGGCTACAAAGGAGATTTGTGCGGTTTTTACTGTACGGGCTTGCGACATTAGGGGTAGTTGTTGGGATTTTCAACTATCAAACCCTCACTTGTTGCTGCTGCATTCACCTCCCCGTCAGCAGATACAAAAGTCATCGCAGGCAAACTGTTAGCTGTGCAAAGGTTATTTATGCCACAGCCTGTTGCTAGCTGCACAGCATCATAGCCTCGCAATCCGTAGGTTTCAGCTAATGCCATTGCAGAGTTAATAATGCTTTCGGTGAATTCTACAACCTGATACTCAGATTGTAGGTCACTCCTGAACTGATTGCACGCTGCTGTAGCATCTGTCGCATTGATACTTCTGCCGCGGACTTTCTGGTAATTGAAGCAACAATTTCAACACTTGTAATAGCAGCAATCAATATATCGTTGTTAAGTGCAGGATCGCACAAACTCAAAACCCATGCCGAACCTATTTCATTAATGTAGCGTTTGACCAGCGCACTGCTATCTACAAAATAAATTGTCATCTAGTGGCGTTCCTCAATAATTGTCTCAGAAACAGGCTTGCCCTCTACCTGAATTAGTCGCCGTTCTGTTTGCTGACTCCCAGAAGAATGCTTGATTTTTTTGACTAAACCAGAAGTTAACAGCGCTTGGTGCAATTTTGTCCGTTGAGCAGTTTGTTCTTTCTGGGCCAGATATATCCCTATAGCGCGCTCTAGTTGCTGTAGTTCTAGCAGTTCCAGAGTGTCAAGCTGATTGAGGATTTTGTTGAAGATTCCCTGCGGCATAGGATTCTACTTTTTACGCTTGGCTAGTCTGTCTATAGCAAGTCTATTTGAGTCGTGAATGTAGAACCACCTGAAACGTTTGTGATGATTGAATCCATTGTTTACAAATCAAATGGTTTTGCTATATTATACAACTATCAGACTTGCGCGCTGTCACGAATATTCCGGCTTTCTGGACTTAGATTGATGGCTGAAACGACCTATTATCATTCATTGATCGGGCTTGTGCGTCCAGGACGAGTAAAGAAACCAGGTTTCTACGAAGATTTCCAACCCTACATTACCGCTCTGTGCTTATGGCGCACCCTACATTGATCGCATAGGCAGATTTTCCATCATCAAAAAGGGTTGACTGTATTCCTACAGCCAACCCCGCACATATTTATTTGTCCTGCGTTTGCTCAAACAGCAACACTACCTGGCAATATTCGGGAACGTATAGCCGACACCGACTAACAATCCCACTTCAGCTCCGTCTACAAAACCAACATTCAGTCCCGCTGTTGCTGTAAAATTTCTCGTCAGCGGCACATCTACACCCCCCGAAATCAGGAAGCCCAAAGTACCGTCATCCCCGGTAGAAATTATTACGCCAGCACCTGCATAAGGAGCAGCAGTAATCACAAAATCCTCGGTGACTTCGACGGTCTCTTGAGATACAAAATCGAAGGTAACGGGAACTAGAAAAGCTAAGTCGTCCTGGAACAAAACAGTCGGTCTCACCGACAAATTGTTTGTCAAACCGATTTTGCTAATAATGGCAAATGAACCGTCGCCTAAGGCTGAATCTCCGCCAAAACCTAGATTGCCGCCAATGCCGATGTAGCTGGGCCCAGAACGGGTAGCTCGGCCTGGTCGAATTTGAGTTCCCTGAGCCACTTTTTCAGTTGCTTCGGAGACAGTTGCAGGTTTTTCAGCAACTTTCGGTTGGTTTGTCAAAGCTGAGGCGGAAGTGCTGACAG
The DNA here is from genome assembly GCF_036705715.1 of Microcoleus sp. AT3-D2. Classification (NCBI taxonomy): domain Bacteria; kingdom Bacillati; phylum Cyanobacteriota; class Cyanophyceae; order Oscillatoriales; family Microcoleaceae; genus Microcoleus; species Microcoleus sp. AT3-D2. Next base: position 16,889 of record NZ_JAUBVE010000052.1, read on the forward strand.
GATTGCTCAACAATTCTTGTGCTGTTTTGACTTCTTTTTCTTCCTTCGTTGCTGTTACTTCAAGATTATTGCTTTGGGCAACAATTGAGCTAGGTCGATCGCTCTTTTTGGCAGTCTCGACTTTTGACTCAACTTTGACACCATTGTCAGCAATTTTAGCGGTTTCTTCCGACTTTTGGATCTCAGCAGCAATGGATGTATTTGGCGTTGTTTCTGTCTCAGCAATTTCAGATGTTGCTGCTTCCGATTTTTCGGGTGCAGCAATAGATACTGGCAAGTTGGCTGCCGGTTCAGAGGCGACTGGCTCTGCAGCTTCTGCTAGTTCGCTCCAACTGATTGAATCAATTTTTTTATTACTAGCCGTTGTTTCTGCGTCGGGTTTAACTGCTGAAGTTGCCGTCGGCTCAGAAATTTGGTCAATATTTTGAGCGGCTATTGTTGCAGTTGTAGCGACATCGGGCAAGTTGCCAGTTTCAGCTTTCGCTGACATGGTACTGCAACAAACAGCTAAAGCTGCAAGATTTATTAACGCAAAAGTAGACTTGGAAAATAGACTATTCATAGAAACTCCTCAATGAAGGGTGTGTTAAAAGTGTAAGTGTTTGAGGGCGACCGTCGAGAGCTTTGCTAAAAAAAGACACAAATATGAGTTGTGTTGTTCCTAGATTGGCACTCAATCGTTGAAGAGTCAACTCTCAAGCTGATTAGATTTAAGAACCGACGCCCGGTTTAGAGGCTAATTTTAATTTACAGATCGATCGGCAAAAAATCAATCCTAGGGATGATTGCACCCTTGCTCCTGTTTAATTGATGGGTCGATCGCGCGTCTGGCTTGCATTCTACAAGACTGTACTTGGGGGCGCTGCACTCGCAGCCACGCCGGAAAAATCCGGTTTTTGAGGGCGCACCAGCTCGAAACCAAGAGACAACAAGCTTTCAAAACTGTTTTGGCAGCCCCGCCGTCCACCGCAAGTGCAGTTAATACAACGCGATCGGCTGCTGCACAGTCCATGACAATTAATGTAGAATAATACCACCGATCCGAGAAATATTTGTGGGTCGATCGTGTAAAAATTACGGAATTTTATGAAAATTGTGTAAAATTTAGTGTTCTATTTGTAAAGTTTAGCCTTCGCTTTCGCTCAGGGTCTGACCATCTCACAACAGCACGCAACTAAACAAGTAAAAAAATACAAATTATTTCATCTCAACCTGACTTTATGAGCAAAGTTCTAGTCATATTAGGCGAATTGAGCGATCGCGACATCGATTGGATGCTCGCCAACGGCACCCGCACCCAAGTCCTCCCCGGCACCACCCTCATCACCGAAGGTAAGCCCTTAGACGCCCTGTACATAGTTCTGGAGGGAACTTTGAGCGTTTCTGTATCATCTTTGGGCGACAAAGAAATTGGAAAAATTATTTCCGGGGAAGTTTTGGGCGAAATGTCTTTTGTAGACGGGAGGCTTCCTTCTGCTAGCGTCACGGCAATTGAAGAGTGCCTCATCCTGTCAATTCCCCGGCGGCTGCTAACTGAAAAACTAGAGAAAGACGTGCTTTTTTCCCTGCGGTTTTATCGGGCGATTACCAAATTTCTGTCGTCGAGACTGCGGGGTACAGTCAAACGTTTTGGCGATGATAGTGATGGTTTAATATATCAAGAGCCCGACGACGAGGGCGCTATCCCGGAAAATGTCGAAAATCCCGATTTGGCGGCATCGAGATTTCAATGGCTGTTGGAGCGTTTGAAGGGGAGTTGAAGTTTGGCAACGAGCAGTGTACAGGATTTAAGGGATTTAACACGAATTCCCAGTTACCATTTTGTAGTTACCAATTCCCAATTCCCAATTCCCAATTAGAAAACATATTTTTCAGCGACGCGCCAATAGCGAGAAAAACGCTTCAAATCAATGTAACCATCGTAGCGGACAAAGGGTTCGGGTGGCAAAACTTCTACTGGGTGCGATCGCTTAATTTCCCGGCAAATATCCTGAAACCGAGGACTGGGACTTTCTGCCGTCACCACTTGATTAGCGCCGGATTCTTTAGCAAAAGCGATAACTTCTGCAGCCACATCCCCCCGCCGAATAACTACCGGCAACTCCAGCAAACATTCGTAAATAAACACCATTCGTTTGAGACTCAACTGCCATTCATCAATGAGCGCATCATCCCAAACCCAGATTGCCGGTGCCTGTGGGTGCGCTTGAAAAGCCGGGCCTTCAGGACTCAAGCAGTCACCGTGCAGCCAAATAATCGGATTGTTCATAAATTAGTAATTGTTGACTGTTGACAGTTGACAGTTGACTGTTAACTGTTAACTGTTGACTGTTGACAGTTGACTGTTGATAACTAATGACTAATGACTAATGACTAATGACTAATGACTAATGACTAATGAATTTTTAATTTCTGCTACCTTTTTTAGAGCCTTGCCAACTTTTAGAACCGCCACTACGATCGACCTTTTCGCCATGAGGAAACAACTTCCCTTCCAAATATTCGTAAGTTCCCTCAAAATCGCATTGCCCATACAGAGGACAATCGCGACAATAAACCGCCTTAGTGTAACGCTCCAAATTTTCCCGATTAAAAAAATAAGGTTTGTGACTAAAAGTGCTCGCTACCCACTGCCAAGAAAGATTATTGCTCGCCGGATCTCCATCTAGCAAATGTTGTAAAAACCAGCGAGCTCCGGCTTGCCAACGCACGCGGCGCCAGTGTACGAGATAAGCGGCAGTCCACATCCGCTGGTGATTGTGCAAATAACCAGTTTCTCGCAACTCGCGGCTGAAACTGTCGATGCAAACCAAACCAGTCGTGCCCTCGACGACATCCTGTGGCAGAGTTTCGCTGTAATCTTTAGCAGTGTAACCAGTTTTGTAGGGTTCCCGGTCTTGCCAAATGCCCTTGCCCAATTCGGCGTACAGTCGCTGCCAATAATCTCGCCAACCCAACTCGTTGACGAGTTTTACGGCCTCTTCTGGATGCCGCACCTTCTCCAGTACGGCATCCCGGACTTCCGCAAGACTCAAAACTCCGTAGCGCAAATAGGGCGACAAGCGCGTTACCGCACCGTTGAGGAAATTGCGGGTTGAGGCGTATTTGCCGGGGTCAATTTGTTGCAGGGCTGTCTCGGCTGCTTTCCGCCCGCCTGGGGTTGGGGGTAGGCTGCTGTCCCGGCCGGTGGCTTCGGGGAACTGTTCACGCACGTAGGCAATTAATTCGTCGCGGCTGGCAAATTCCCGCTTCATGTCCTGACTCATTGTTTTCTCAAGCGCCTGCTATTCTTTACTCATGTTAAAGCTATTCGATCGGGCGTGCCGGATCGATGCCCTAAATTGCCCTTCACTCCTGGTAACGTACAGTTTGCCCCAGCCGCAATTGATCGTCGGTTCGTAGCCAAAATTAGCATCAAAGTTCAGTACACTCAGGGATAGATATAATACCAAAATCCTATGGAAACTTTTCCGGCGCACGCTAAAGCGATCGCCAGCTTAACTAACGGACAGCAGCAAGGTACAAAACAACTGGAAAACAGCGAAGTTCAAGAGTTCGATCGAGCCATGATGCGCCGCTGCATAGAATTGGCTCGCCGTGCTCTCGGCAAAACCGCACCCAACCCCCTTGTCGGTTCTGTAATTGTCCGAGACGGCAAGATTGTCGGCGAAGGGTTTCATCCCGGTGCCGGTCAACCTCACGCCGAAGTTTTTGCGCTCCGGGAAGCGGGGGAACTCGCCGAAGGAGCGACCGTCTACGTGAACCTGGAACCCTGCAACCACTACGGCCGGACTCCTCCGTGTTCCGAAGCTTTAGTTAAGGCCAAGGTGGCAAAAGTAGTGGCTGGCATGGTTGATCCGAATCCTTTGGTAGCTGGAACTGGGCTGGCCCGGTTGCGAGAGGCTGGCATTGAAGTGGTGGCGGGAGTGGAAGGGGAAGCTTGCCAAAAACTCAACGAGGCTTTCGTACACCGGATTTTGTACCGCCGGCCTTTGGGAATTTTGAAATATGCAATGACTTTGGACGGTAAAATTGCTACCAGTAGCGGCCACAGCGCTTGGGTGACAGGCGAGGAGGCTCGGAGCGAGGTACACCGGGTGCGCGTCGGCTGCGATGCTGTGATTGTTGGGGGAAATACGGTGCGTCTGGACAATCCCCTACTGACGAGTCACCAGCCTGATAGGAATAATCCCCTGCGGGTGGTGATGAGCCGCACTTTGGATTTGCCGAAGTCTGCTTGGTTGTGGGAAACCTCTGTGGCGGCTACTTTGGTGCTGACTGAGCCTGGGGTTAACCCGGAATTTCAGGAATTTTTGATTGCCAAAGGGGTGGAAGTTGTGGAGCTCTCGCCTCTGACACCGACTAATGTTATGGCTTATTTGTACGATCGATCTTTTCTTTCTGTACTCTGGGAGTGCGGTGGCACTTTGGCGGCTCAGGCAATTACTGAGGGTGCAGTTCAAAAAATTATGGCTTTTATTGCTCCTAAAATTGTCGGTGGCCAAGGAGCTCCAACTCCTGTGGGAGATTTGGGCTTTTCGGCAATGACTGAGGCTTTGACTTTAGAGCGGGTTTCTTGGCGCGCGGTGGGTGCAGATTGTGTGGTAGAAGGCTATTTAAAAATTAAAGATTGAAAGTTAAAAGCGAGTCTTTTGAGTTTTTGATTTTTAACTTTTAACTCCTTTTATGGTGGAAATTCTGATTTGGAGTTTGATGATTGGCAGTCTCGGCTTGGAGACTGCGCTTGTGGGTCTTTTGGTGAGCCACGAGCAATGGGATGCGGGGCAAAAATGCGATGAGGAGGAGGAAGTTTTGACTAGGTACGAATCTCAAGAGGATAATTTTAATGCGCCTGAAAATGCGCCAGCCAAGGGCAATCCCAAATCTGAACCTAATGCTGTTGATTTGACGGTTTGGGAGTACAAGATTGTGCGGGCTAGCAACGATTTGTTCCGCAATCCTGCGATTTTTCACAAGCTTTGCGGGGAAGAGGCGGAAGTTGGCTGGATTTTACTCGAAAAGCTAGACGACAGGCGGGTGCGGTTCAAACGTCCGATCGCGCTGCGGGACGCGCCGAGGCCTAATTTACCAACCTTTGACCCTTACCGCACTCATTACGGCCCGATCTCGAATACGATGAGTTGGGCGGTGACGATCGTGTTTCTGAGTGCGATCGTCCTTCCTGCTGTTTTGGGCTATGCTTTGGTGTCTACTACTCTAACGAGAAGTCGCTCTAATTGGCCTCCGACACCTGTTCAATCTTTGCCCTCTCCCAACGGGCCAGCAACTAATAAGTGAAACATCGGTATGAAGGAAGATGAAAGATGGAAGAATGAAGAGAGAATTGTTTGTTTTAAAATCAAGTCCGGTCAAAAAAATATAATTAAGTTGGTAGTGAGGAGTGAACTCCTCTATTTTCTTAAAAAACTAATGACAAACAATTATATTATAAGCAATTAACCGGACAACATCTAACTGACAAACCAGCAGAATTAGGGAATGATAAATTTTTCTTTAATTCTGCCTTCTGTCTTCCACCTTCAAATTTGGGCTGCCTTCGACTGTAAGCCATCCTGTCATACAAGCGGAGTGGGAGAAGGAGCCGCTAGCAATCTCAAGTCATAATTTGTATCGCCTTGAAATTGAGAAACGCGGACAAAATAAGTCCCTGCAGGTAGAGGCCCATTGCTGACAATTGTTTCTGAAGCCGTGCCTAAATTGTTAGACGAAGCAATAAGATCGTCTAATCCAACTGCGCCGTTGCCGTTGAGATCTTGAATTAATTCAACATCAACATCTGCACTCAAACCGTCAACAGTTACACTGAAAAGGCTGGGAGTATTGAGGATAAAACTGTAAATGTCGGCTGGTTCAGCATCTCCCACAAAATCGCTCGCCGTTTGAATTTCAGTCAGAATGCCCAGGCTTTTTGCTGCGTTCAAATTGTCGGCGGGATCGGGGAGAGTGCTCAACAGTCCTTCTTGTAGGCCGAATTGAATGTAGTGATCGATCGCACTTTTAACTGCGCCGCTTGTGACTGCTGCTGCTACCAGCGGATATTTTTCTAGATAAAAGCTGGGATCGAAGAAAACGCTGGGTTTGCGGTTTTCAAATTGACCGACGTTGAAGTAGTGCTCAAATGCGGTAAATTGATTTGTTTGGACTGCTGTCTGAACCTCTGGGTTGCTTGCTAGATAAAAATTAACATCGAAGAATGGGTTGGGACTGCGAATTTCAAATTGACCGAATCTAATAAAGTGATCGGCTCCTGAAAAGCCGTTGAGTTTGGCTGATACCGCTACATCTGTATTGGTGTCTAAATAATAGCTGGCGTCGAACAGGGCATTCGGGTCGCGATTTTCAAATTTGCCAATTTTTCGGTAGTGATCGAAGGGACTCGATACCGTGCCTCTGGCAACTGCTACGGCGACATCTGAGTTGTTTTCGAGATAAAATTTGCTGTCGAACAGTGTTCTGAGGGTTAGCATTATTAAAAAAATCTCTCTGGACTTTAGTCTGGAAATTGCACGATCGAGAATTCAGTTTACATCAAAGTTTTGTTTTGTGAGGATGTCTTAATTATGGCTAAATCTGCACTGATGGCAATGCTGCGCCGCGCTGCGAGTATTGCCCAGAAATCGAGGGAAACGGGCATTCCGGCTGATGAACTGCTGGGGATGCTGAGCGATCGCATTCCCAATTCTCCCATATCTCGTCGCCAGTTGCTGCACGGGGGTTTAGCTGCTGCGGGGGCTGCCGCTGCTGCGACTTTTACCAGGGATGGAGGGGGAGCTTTTGCTCAACAGGGCGGACGATCGCCGATTTTGGTTGTGGGTGCGGGAATTGCGGGTTTGACGGCCGCCTATCGTTTGCGCCAAGCGGGTGTGCGCGCCGATATAATCGAGGCAACTAACCGCGTGGGGGGGCGGATTCGCACTATTCCCAAGGTGGCTGGAACGCTAATTCCGGCGGACGTGGGGGGAGAATTTATTGACACCGGCCACACTAATTTAATCTCGCTGGCGACGGAATTGGGTTTGCGGGCGATCGACTTAGCTCAAGTGCAGAGTGGATTGGTGAAGGATACTTTTTTCTTTCAAGGGCGACGATTTCCTCTTGAGCAAATAATCGCGGATTTTGCGCCGCTAGCGACTAAAATCAATGGAGATTTGGGCGCTATCGGAGATAACATTAGCTATCTCGATTTTACGGAAGTAGCAGAAAGATTGGACAATCTTTCGATCGCGGAATATCTAGACCAAGCTGATACTAGCACGCTACTGCGACAATTGTTGCGGGTTGCTTATACGGTATTCTACGGTCGAGATCCCGAAGAACAGTCGGCGTTAAATCTGCTGTTTTTAATCGGTTCTGAAGCGGGCAGTTTTGAATTGTACGGCGACAGCGATGAGCGCTATCAAATTGACGGCGGCAACAGTCAAATTATCAACCGTTTGGCGGGTCAATTGTCTGGTTCGATAGAGGCGGGGACGGTTTTGGAAGCGATTACTCTTTTGCCGGATGGCCGGTATCGGGTAAATTTGCGATCGGGATTAAGCGCGTTCGAGCGCACTTACGAGCGAGTGTTGTTAACTTTGCCGTTCAGCACTCTGCGAGACGTTAAAATTAACGTACCTTTGCCCCAACCAAAGCAGCGGGCGATCGAGCAATTGGGTTACGGTACTAATTCTAAGTTAGTTACTGGCTACCGTAGCCGGATTTGGCGGGAACTTTATCGATCGACTGCTTCTGTTTATAGTGATTTAGAATTCCAGAGTACCTGGGAAGCTACGCCTTTCGCTCCTACTCCTAACGGTTTAGTTACTAATTTTACAGGAGGAAAGCAGGGTTTGTCGATCGGTGCCGGAACTCCAGAAGACCAAGCACAAAGATTTTTGAACCAATTTGAAACAGTTTTTCCCGGAGTGAGAAATTTGCGATCGGGCAAAGCTGTGCGAGCTTATTGGCCGGGAGAACGCTTTTCTAAAGGTTCTTATTCCTGCTATTTAGTCGGACAGTGGACGCAAATGTACGGCGTTGAAGGCGAACGAGTTGGGAACTTATTTTTTGCCGGGGAACACACTTCGCTGGAAAATCAAGGTTACATGGAAGGCGCTTGCGAAACGGGACAAAGGGCGGCTGTTGAAATTTTGCAAGATTTGGGTTTGATAGCTCCTGCTGATGCTTTGAATGCTCGAACTGCGAGCGGTTTGAACAATCGCCGTCCGAGCCGGAAAATTCCCGGAGCGCGGAATCTTAGGAATAGAAAGCCGAGTATTAGATAATCTCGTAGGGTTCGCATCTAATTCTTGTTTGCCGTTGCTCCTAGCCCGTGCATCTAATTCTTGTGGGGTGGGCTTCTAGCCCGCCCGAAAATTTAAATGACTCGTAAGGTACACCATACATAGAGATATGCAAACGTAAAAATTATGTGAATTATCATGTACAACTTCTTCTAAAAAAACATGATTATTTTACCTTTAACACTAGCTTTATCTAGTTTGCTAATGTCGCCGAGCTCGGTTCGCCCTTTGCTTACAGACGCTACAAATACACTTGCTCAAAACTCACCAGTTGACGAGCCGTTTTGCTACATGAAAACCCCCGACGGCAAAACAGTAGACTTGGGCAAATTGTGCGAGAAACAGCCAGCTTCTGGAACTGCTCAAACTTGCATTCCCGGTTCCAACATCGCTGCAAAAGTGTCAATTGCTGCGGCAAATTATGACGGCAACTTTTTCAGCGGTCAAGTGCTTAATCAAGGCTGCAAAACAATCAAGAATGTCAAAGTCAATTATGAAGTTTTGGACGAGTCAGGCAATTTAATTGACAACGGATTTATCTACGCTCAACCAGTTACTCTTGCACCCGGACAGTCAGCCACCTTTCGGGGCGAAGTTGTCGCGGGGGCTAAAGTGCAGGCTACTCATGCCGACGGTCAGGAATGATTTTAGATTTTAGATTTTAGATTGAAGAATTGGACAATTAACCCCACGGATGAATCTGGGGGCTGTGTATCCCGGATGTTTTCGGTGAAGAATGATTGTTGAGATTTGTCCGATCGCTGTTATCATATTCTGGCTCCAATATCTCTATGACTTACGCAATGAGTGACGCAGAGATCCCCCTAAATCCCCCTTAAGAAGGGGGACTTTGAATAATAATCTTGTCCCCCCCTTATTAAGGGGGGTTAGGGGGGATCTAAGTTTGAATATTCTTGCAGAGATTCCCAAAAACAGAATTTGCGAGGGCAAAATATCTTGAAAACTCGATCGACATACTGGCAAATCTTACCCTACCTCCGTCCCCAAAAACAAACCATCGGTAAAGCATTAGCTTGTACCGTAGTATTTACCATATTTTGGCCAATTATAGCGTGGCTAGTTGGCGAAACTGCCAAATTTATAGGTAAAGGAGATTTACAGGGGTTCGCTCAAATTGCTGCACTCAGCGCCATTATATTTCTAATTCGCGGTACAGCCCAGTACGGTCAAGATACGCTGATGGCAAAAGCAGCTTTGACTATTGCTTTAGAAATCCGCAAAAAAGTCTACTCCCACCTGCAAAAACTCAATATCGGCTACTTTGAAACTGCCAAAACCGGAGACTTATCCTACCGCCTCACCGAAGATATTGACCGCATTGGCGAAGTCGTAAATAAATTTTTTCATCAATTTATCCCTTGTGTTTTGCAGCTAATTGCGGTTCTGGGATATATGATTTATCTCAACTGGCAATTAACTTTAGGTGCATTAATTATTGCACCGCTGATGGCTATTTTAATTGGTTGGTTTGGGGAGAAACTGCTAAGTTACTCGCGGCAAAGTCAAAATCGTATCTCTGATTTATCAGCTTTGCTGACAGAAGTATTCAGCGGCATTCGTTTAATCAAAGCATTTGTGGCTGAAGACTACGAAATTGCCCGCTTTGCAGAAGAAGCAGAACAAAACCGCCGCGCTAAGTATTTGTCAGAAAGAGTAAAAGCACTTCAGTTCGTTGTAGTTGGCTTTCTGGAAGCGATGAGCGTAATTTTGCTCTTTTTCTTGGGAGGTTGGCAAATTTCTCAAGGAAATCTCACAGGTACTCAATTTATCAGTTATATCGCAGGGGTGGCACTTTTAATTGATCCGATCGCTATTACCACTGCTAATTACGGCGATTTCAAGCAGGGAGAAGCTTCTAGCGATCGCATTTTTGAATTATTAGCAATTCAACCGACAGTAGTCGAAAAGCCGGGGGCAACTGAACTTCCCCATGTTACAGGTAAAGTCGAATACCGCAACATTAATTTTGCCTATAACTCAGAGACACCGATTTTACAAAATATGAGTTTGTTGGTGCTGCCCGGAGAAATGATTGCTCTCGTGGGCGCATCGGGTGCGGGTAAAACTACTTTAGTAAACTTGTTACCCAGATTTTACGATCCGCAAGCGGGACAGATTTTAATTGATGGTATTGATATTCAAGATGTCACCTTAAATACTCTGCGGCGGCAAATCGGCATTGTACCGCAGGAAACTATTCTTTTTTCGGGTACGATCGCTCAAAATATCGCTTTCGGTCAATCTTATTATGAACTGAAAGATGTTCAAAAAGCTGCGGAGATTGCCAACGCTCATCAATTTATTAGTCAGTTTCCTGACGGCTACCAAACTTGGGTAGGAGAAAGGGGTGTAAACTTATCTGGGGGACAAAAACAAAGAATTGCGATCGCCCGTGCAGTTTTGCTCGATCCGAGAATATTGATTTTGGATGAGGCTACATCTGCGCTGGATTCGGAATCCGAAGGTTTAGTGCAAGAAGCGCTGGAAAGATTGATGCGCGATCGCACTGTGTTTATTATCGCGCACCGCTTGGCTACTGTGCGGAGAGCCGATCGCATTTTAGTTTTGGAAAAAGGCAGAATTGTCGAATCAGGGACGCACGAGGAGTTGCTGGAAAAGGGCGATCGATATGCTGGCTACTACGCTCAACAGTTTAGTCAGTAGGCTACGTTAGAAACCGGGTTTTTGGCCGTTTCTGCTGGCCTCAACGAAGTATTCTCGTAAAAAACCCGGTTTCTGACCACCCGTGTGTAAGTCCTATCAGAAATCGTATTTTGTCATCTGCCTTCCCCGAAGTCAACCTGACGGTTGAACAGGTTTTCAGATATATCCAAAGAGAAGAATAGCATTATTTTGGGAATGCGATCGCCTATGATTATGATGCCAAAACATCACTCAGGATGACAACAGATAGATTGGGAACATTACGAAATCCATTGTCATTGGTGAGAAACAGCGTACAACCTTCACTGATGGCTGTTGCAGCATGAATAGCATCAGGGGTTTTGAGATTGGTATTAGCTCTTAAATTAGCTGCTGTTCTCAGTACAGATTGAGTGATGGGAACTAGCTGTATATCTGAGGATAATAAAAGTTGTTCGTAGTCACTGACTAAGATAGTGTTAGCATTTTTCAGAGGGAAAACTAAGGTTTCCAGTAACGTCAATTCACTGGTCATAAGTTCAATCTCACCTGTTTGAAACTTCAGCCACAAGGGTTGGAGAAGCGAATAGTAATTCGGGTGAGCTTCAACGGTGTAAATAATGACTTGTGTATCCAAGTAAATTGTAGCAGAGGATGGTAGGTTTAGTTGTCCCATGAGTTTCTTTCTTCTTCTAGTTCCCGGTCAATTTCTTCAACAGTTCTAGAGACATGACGGCTGCGGATTTCTGTAAGCAATTCCAACACCTTACGCCGCCTGCCTTGCGGCTTTTCTGGTATGATCACAAAAACTTCAACCTCTTCGCCCACCGATCCAGGTGGCACTTGAATTTCAAGTTTATTTCCTGCAAGAACTTTGGTTGTAATCCGTATTGCTGACTGCATAGTTTCTACTTTTCGATGATTAATTTTCAACAGCCCCTAAAGCTTTGAGCGTGGCTTTTTCAACTTCTGTTAAACCCGTAACTCCTGCAATATTCATGTTTTCATAAGGTCTGTCACTTTTGAGTATTTTGAGGCACTCACCGGTCTCAATCTCCCAAATCATAATTGTGCCATCCCGACTGCAAGCAGCAATAATTTGATCCTCTGAATTGAAGGCAACATAGTTAATTCTACTGGTATGACCTTGTAAAATTTTGAGACATTCACCTGTACGAATATCCCATAGTCTTACCGTTAGATCGACACTTCCACTAGCAACTATTTCACCAGAATAACTAAAGGCAACTGAACTTATCCAATCAGTATGCCCGTGAAAAATATTGAGGCATTCACCGCTGTTGATATCCCATAGTCTTACTTTTTGATCCACACTTCCACTAGCAACTAATTCACCATTCTGGCTAAAGGCGATCGCGCGTGCCGAACCGGTATGCCCCTGCAAGATTTGGAGGCATTCACCAGTATGGATATCCCACAGCCTCACCGTTCCGTCATAACCTGTACTGGCAAATATTTCGCCCAAGGGACTGAAGGCAACCGAGTATAATGAAGTGTTATGCCCTTGCCAGGTTTTGAGGCACTCACCACTGCGGATATCCCACAGCCTCACCGTTTGGTCATAACTACCACTGGCAAGTATTTCACCCGAAGGATTAAAGGCGATCGAGCGTACTTCCTTTCCACACTCTGGCAAAGTATGGAGGCATTCACCAGTGTTGACATCCCACAGCCTCAACGTTTGGTCATAACTACCGCTAGCAAGTATTTCACCGTTGGGATGGAAGGCAACTAAATGTACCCGGTCGAGATGTCCCTGCAAGATTTGCAGGCATTCACCAGTGTTGACATCCCACAGCCTGACTGTTTGTTCGTCATCGCCGCTGGCAAGAATTTCACCGTTTGGACTAAAGGCTACTGACCTTACTTGAGTGCTATGCCCTTGCAACGTATTCAAGCATTCACCGCTGCTAATAGCCCACAGCCTCAGCGTTTGGTCATAACTACCGCTAACAAGTATTTCACCCGCAGGATGGAAAGCCACTGACCCTACTTGATTACAATGTCCTTGCAAAGTATTCAAGCATTCACCAGTGCGAATATCCCACAGTTTCGCAGTTTGATCGAAACTTCCACTTGCCAGTATTTCGCCCGAAGGACTCAAGGCGATAGACCGTACTTGATCGAAATGTCCCTCCAAAGTTTTGAGACATTCACCGCTACCGATATTCCACAGCCTCACTGTTTTGTCGGCGCTTCCACTAGCAAGTATTTCACCAGCAGAATCGAAAGCAACTGAAAACACGTTTTTAGTATGACCTTGCAAAGTTTTGAGACATTCACCGCTACCGATATTCCACAACCTCACTGTTTTGTCGCCGCTTCCACTAGCAAGTATTTCACCAGCAGGATGGAAAGCAACTGAAAATACAACTTTAGTATGGTGTTGCAAAGTTTTGAGGCATTCACCCCTGCGGATATCCCATAACCTTATCGTGCGATCGAAACTCCCACTAGCAAGTATATTTCCATCAGGATTGAAGGTGACAAACATTACTGATTCGGTATGTCCCTGCAACACTTTTAAACATTCACCACTCTTGACATCCCATAACTTGATTGTTTTGTCATAACTCCCGCTAGCAAGTATCTCACCGTCAGGACTGAAGGCCACTGACTCCACCACGTTGGTATGTCCTTTACAGGTCAATATTTCTCTGCCAGTGCTAGCTTCCCACAAGCGAACTACGCCATCACTATCACCTGTAGCTAACAGTTTGCCATCAGGACTAAATATTACTGACCGAACCCTTCCGAAGATTTTAGTAAAATCAGAATTAGCCAAATTAGCTTCAGCAAAGTTGACGTGACGCAGCGTCGCATTTGTAAAATCAGCACCTAAAATAACCGCACGAGACAGGTCTTTTGTTTCTAACGCAGTGCGATCGATTTTCACCAACAGCGTCGCCGCATTCCCTCCCACATAACCCACCTCACTTTCTGTTTTTCCCCGCGTTGCTTCCAGAATTTCCAATAATTCCTCCGTAGCTGCCCCTACATCAAGGCAGGGCCGGCACGAGGACACCGCCCCTACCATTGGTAACAACAAATCCATCACAGCTTTTGTCAGCGGCGCTTTTCCGAAACTCTGACAAAGTTGCCCTAAATCTTCAGTAGTAAATCCCTGCAAAGGCGCGATAAGTTCACCATTGTTTCTCTTTTGGGCTTGCAATCGACAATAATTAGACCAAGTATATTTTTGAGGCGCTGCATTAGGATCTAAACAAGACTGTTCGGGCGCAACTAATTCGGTAAAATCTGCGGCCAAAACTCCCAATTCCGCTGCAAATTTGTAAGCGACAAAAAACTCTAATAACGAACGATGGGCTGGAGTATAATCCCCATCTGCATTGCGAATTAGCATCGTTTGACCCATCATGTCGTAGTGCCAGTGGTCTAAGTCTTTTTCCTCCTGCACGACGGAACCAAACAGGTCTCGAATGCGATCGGGAAAACCGCGATAATTGAGACTCATTTGGTTGGTAGACAGCATTTCCCAAGACAGTTCGCACAAAAAGTAAAGCTTATCTGCTACTGAAGTAAAAGTACGTTCTGCTTTGATATCTCTCTCTATCTTCCGCCGCACCGCATACAGATAAATCCGCGACATATCGACTGGTTTTCCAGCTTCAATATCGGGCAATGCTTCCAAAATTAACTCGGTCATCACCGGGCGACGCGCTAAATCCAATAGTTGCGGGTTTCCCATCACTTTTTCGACAGTCGCCGCTTCTGTTTGAAATGACAGCGCTTGCCTAATTTGGTCGTCGTTAAATTTTTCTAATTCTAAGACTTCAAATTGGGGAATTTCGCCTGTTAAAATGGTTGTTGATGCTTGCAGTTCTGCATTGAACAATGCCCGTCCTTCCTTGCCTTCAGGAAAGTGTTCGGTACGGCAAGTGAGGATGACTTTTGCGCCGGGAACGACGGCTTTTGCTAATTCCCAGAAGTTGTTGATGGTTTCTTGCCGATCGCACTTAGCGGCCATTTCATCAAAACCATCGAAAATCAACAGAAACTTGCCCATCCGATTTAGCTGTTCAAAAGCCGAATAACCCGCCAAAGGTATCTCGTGCTTGCGAAAGAAAAACTCGGAAAATAGCGACTCGACACTAACTGCTTTGGCGTAATCTCGCAAAGGAATTACTAACGGCAAACGCGGACGTTCTAATCCCCGCTTTTGAGCATTTCGGTAGCGTTGCAGCGCCATCCAAGCATAGTGCATCGCAAACCAACTTTTTCCAGTTCCAAATTCTCCTAAAACTGAAATATGTTCTTTTACTGGGTCATTCAACCACAGGTCAAGATAACCTTCGATCCAGCCATCTCCTTGGCCATAATGACTCACGCCTATCTTGCGGTGAGTATCGGGGTCGATTTCTTCTTTCGTACAAGCTAGCGGCACGTATTTTGTATTAATTTTCCGGCTGGTAATTTCTGTTTCTAGCCAATCCAGATAAGCGGTAAAATCGGCATCTTGGTCGAGTAATTCATCGAACGTATAGCAAGCTAAATTACGATTTTCGGCTTTCTCTACTTCATCCCGCGCGGCGCGACTGATGCGGCGGGCCGTAACTAACCAGCCTTCATCGGTGCGCTGTTTTTCTACCGACTCGCGCAAGGCTGAGATGTCTCTGAGTCCGGCTTCTCCGGCTATTCCGCGCACTAAAATGCGATCGTACCGATTGCGTCTGACGGGAACATTGATAATCCATTCAAAATAGTTATCTTCCGAGATGTGATAGGTTTCAAACTTATAACTTAATGTTTCAAACCAACCACGAACTTGCTGTGATAAAATAAAAGCTTGAGACTTTTGAATATTAGTTGATGCGGCGGCGGCGGGAAGTGCGGGATAATCTTCAGCTTCCAGTCGTGCAAACTCGGTGCGAATTCCTTCGATAGTGGGCAGGCGTTCGATGCGATCCATTACCAAAGATAGGCGTTTTTGCAAAGATGCGATCGAATTTCCCACCATCACGTCGTTGATCGATCTCGTCCGCTTTGCTACCTCCATAAACACGGCCGCAAACGCCATGAATTCCCGTCTGGGGTCAATCCCTAAATTTCGGAGTTCCCGACCCAAAGCAGACTCGCTGAGAAACTCATCGCCTGCTTGAATTAAAATGGCTGGGCTATCGGACTCGAAGGCTTTGCGAAATGCTGATTCAATCTCTTTTTGGCGAAACAGTTCTAAAATTTGTTTGGGTTTGCCAGCGCCGTACTCGACTAAAGTATAAACGTAAACTCCGCTAAAATCTGCGGGCGGAGCATCAGGATCGAGGTTAAATTTTTTTAAGATTTTGATGACTCTTTCGTTGCGCTGAAGCTTGTCTTGTAGGGTGCCGAAGGGAATTGTCGTCAGGAGACTGATAACTAAGTCGAGACTAATTAGCATGATTTAGGCTTTCCTGTTTTTCTGTGGAAGTAATGCTCAAATCTAGAATCGGTAGGCTGTGTCCCTGAAATGCGCTGCGGGCGATGATCGCAAACAGCTCTATTTTTATTATGGTAACAGGATTTACGCGCTCCGACCAAAGAAACCGGGTTTTTACGGAATCTGCTGGTCGGAGCGCGTCTTTTCCTAAAAAACCCGGTTTCTGACCCACCGTTGGTAAGTTATATTCAGTTAATTAACTTAGCATTTTTTAGGAAATTTTACAACTATAAAACACACTAAAAACCGAAATAAATTGTAGCAATAATAGCTCTAATTGAGTTGTTATATACGATATTTAAAAGTTAAAATATAGATAACTAACAAATAAAATTTGCTATCTATGAAAATACAATCTTCTGTCTTAGTCCACCTGGGATTTGGCAAATATGTACGCTCCGATCGAGTAACAGCAGTAATACCAATTGAAGAAGAACGCGGGCCCGGTCGGCGCACTTTCGTGCACGTAGACGGCGAAGCAGACCCGATCGTGGCTTCGCGCGCGGAAGATACAATTGTTCGCGATTTGGTGCAGGAACCGCGCGAAATAACTCAAGCTCGGCAGCAACAAGAAATCCTGCAAGATTTGCTGGCAGATTTGAGCAATGTTAACGTCACCGTGCGCCGCATCAGCCGCGATGAAGGCGGACTCGACTTAGAACGTTTGGAGCGTCGCATTCGCCAAATTTTAGACGCATAAAAATTAAAGACCGCTCGGACGGTCTTTCTTATTGTTTGTGTCGCTAAAAATTTTAAGTTGAGGGTTTCAATGTAATTTCGATGTCCGCTAAACCGGTGAGTTTTTCCACCACAGGTTCTTCTTCTACTCGCGGTACAAAAATAGTTAAACCTCCCGGAACGCACTCAATAGAAACCGGAGTCATGCCGATGAGTTCGCCGTCTACAACCACTTTTTGAGGCGGATCGGCACTAATTGTTACTTTTTTTGCTCGCAAATAACCAATGTCGTCGCGATCCGTAGGATTGCCGCTCAAAGCTGTTTGCAAAAGGTGATAAGAAGCTGCGATCGCCCCAGCTTTATTCTCAGGCGCCACCAGCGTCACGTCCAGCAAGCCGTCATCAAAAACGATCCCCGCCGGGCCTTGAGCTAAAATCGAAGTAGGCGGCGCTGCATTCGCCACTGTCACCGCGACAGCAGTAAGGCTGATAATTCTATCTTCCGTTTCGATTTCCGCTTCAAATCTTTCTAAATTGTTTAACTGTTTAATTCCCGACAAAATGTAAGCCAGCATTCCCCAGCGATTCTTCATTTCGCGATCGGCTAGTTCGACGGTTTCTGCCTCAAAACCCACTCCCGATAACAAAACCATCGGCATTTCACCGTTGCAAATCGCCGCATCCACCACCCGCGTCAACCCTCCAAAAATAGTGGCGCAGGCGGTTTCAATTGTATTCGGAATATCTAAAGCATTAGCAAAAGCATTAGCCGTTCCCCGCGAAATAATTCCTAAAGGAATATTTGTGCCCACAATCGCCCCAGCAACTGCAGATAATGTGCCGTCGCCCCCGCAAGCAATAATTTCCTCAACTCCTCTATCAACTGCTTCGCGGGCGATTTGATCTGCGTCTAATTCTGGGGTTGTTAGACGAATGTCTAAGTCAATAAAAGGCTCTAAAAGTTCCTGAATTCTAGCTAAGTCTTGGTCGGGGTCGCTGTTGCCGGCGACTGGATTGAAAATTAGGCAAGCTGAACGTTTCATAGTTGGTAATAGGTAATAGGTAATGGATAATGGCTGAACTGAAACCCTCGATTTTTTTTCGTTGGTCTCGAAGTTTCGATAGCCATCACATCCCCCTTAATAAGACCCATTTTGACTGTTCTTATCCCCCCCTTATTAAGGGGAGTTAAGGGAGAGCAAGACTCAACTATAACGCTGATTGATATCATGTCCGATCGAGTGACCGCGATTAACAGGGCGGGTTTTTGAGATTGTCAATTATTGGCAGATATTTTTCGTGAACCCGCCCCTACCTTATTAGGGGTAATCGACCCGACATAATATGAGACATGGTTTTAACATTAAGTTAACACAAATGTCATGCCCGCTAAACTTCGACAACAACCCTCACCTATTTTTCAAAGGTTTAATTAAGACTTGACAAAAGTCCACTCTAAGACTTGGCGCGGAGCTTTTTGCAGCGCTTCCTTAATTTCCTCGTTGCTGTCAAACTTGACTTTATCCAAATTGCACGCTTCGACGTTCACAGTAAACTTATCGTCTTCAAAAGGCCAAGGAGTTACAGTCACGAGTTCGTTGCTCTGCTGTAAAATATCGTAGCGCTTGCCGTCCGGGCCGACAGTAATTTCTAAAGCTCGTTCTCCGGCGGGTAACTCGCGGCAGCAAAGAATTAATGATAGCCGATCGCACCACTGGAAAAAAGCATAAGCTGCCTTAGCATCTTCCTCAGAAATATTCAACTCTTTTTGCCATTTTTTTTGATTTTCCAGTTGTTCGTCCAAAAACTCGTCGAGTTCCTTCGACTCTCCCCGCTTTCCTTCATTGAGATAGCTCATGTGCATAGAAATTAGCATTGCTACCCACCTACCGCGATATAGGGAATTCTCCGTCATGGCTTTAATTTTAGGTAGAGAAGTTTCCGTCTGCAACGTAAAATCAAAGGGCGCGCCCGCTTCAGTTAAAATATTATCTTCCCACTCTTTCTCCAAATCATCGTGATGCGAAATCGCGGCTATGGTTTCGTACAAGCGAAGCGGAGATTTCGAGCGCTTCCACTGTCCGCCAAGTTGGGCGGCGAGCAAAGCATGGGCGCGGTGGTAAATAATTTCCCAGCCGGTGGCGGTTAAGTTAGCAATCATTGAATTTTTGTCCTGAATTAAATTGATAAAAGTATTTTGTGCGATCGTTCGGCTCTCGATCGCCTCTAGCCTTAAAAAAGCGGAAACCGGAATCGGTCAAAGTCCACCTGTTTAAGGGCGATCGAAACTTGCAGAAAAACGAAAGTTAAATCACAAAAGGTTCGATCGATATCTCCTGCCATTTCCCCTCAAATCGTTCGACAACCATAGGTCGGATGCGGAACTTCGGGGGACACCCATCGAGAACATCAATCCGCAAACACGAATAAGGACGGCGTTTGTGGGAACCTTGACCGCTGCGGCCGACAAATAGCAAAGACTCCGCTACCCGCCGGCTAGCTGTTTCGGAACCAGACTGCCGCGCCAACCGATAAGCTTCAGGACTCAATGCTTCCTCCAACATCGGCCCTTCCGGGCGCTGGCGGCGGAGACTGTGCCCGCTTCCCCCGCAGACAATCCAATTAATCCCAGAGTCACCGTGTCCAGTATCCCCAGTCCGCAGGTATTCCAAACAGTGAGCGTGGCCAGTCAGCACCAAATCTACTAGCGGACGCCCCTGCGCCGCCTCCCCAACGGCATCGGCCACCCCATCGAGTACCTCGCGCAATCGCAACCGAACCGCCAAAGTTTGAGCTTGATTCCACTTTGTCGCCTCGGTCACGTAGGGGGGATGGTGCAGGTAAATTACCCGCCCCCGCACCTCGGAATCACGCCAAGAGTTAATCAGCCTTTTTTTCAGCCATTCGAGCTGTTCAACGTCGGTAGCGGCTGTTTTGTCGGGGGACAGTTGTTTGTCAATATCCATCAACATTTCGTCAACTTGCTCTAATTTGGCGGCCAAGTCGTCTAGCTGTTCGGCTTCCTCGGGAATTTGGGGGTTGAGCCGATCGCACATTTCGAGCATTACCAATTTTTCTTGTTCCAACTTCTGGCGATCGAGTTCCAAATTCTGGCGGCGAATGTCGCCCTGTTTGGTTTTCGGGATCGGTAAGGGCTCGTTGAAGGTGTTGGAGTCGAGGGCGAAGAAGTCGATGCCGCCGCTGCGAAAGGTGTAGTAGCGGTTGGGTAAGCGGGTAAAGCGTCCGGGTTGGTAGCGGATGCAGCGGCCTGTGCTGGTGCTGGCGGTGTAGTGGGCGTCTAAGTGGCGATCGAGTTCTCCCGGCATTTTGTGAGCTTGCAGGTAGTCGAGAAAGGCTTTGGCGTAGGTATTTCCGCGATCGGAACCGCGCCAGCCGACATCGAGATCCAACTTGGAACCCAACAGCCGGCGCAGCGGCAAAGCTGTCGCCGACAGAATGCCGTAGACTATGGGCAAGTCGTAATAGTCGTGGTTTCCCGGTACGGGCAAAAACGGAAAGTTAAACACCATGCGATCGTACGCAATGCGAGAGGGATGCTCGCCGCCGACTATAAATTCTCGGTAGGGGCGAATAAAGTTTTGCAAGTAATATTCGCTGGAACCGACGAGATAAACTACATCGCCGGTGTGGAGGAGGAAACGGCAAGTTTCGCGTTCGGAGACCATCTGTTCGGCAATCTGCCGCTGGGGATTGTGGCCGCGGTGATTGCCCGTGCCGCTGTCGCCTACGACTAAAAACGAAAACTCAGGAGAGTCGGTGGTTTGAGATTCCAAAACCATCCGAGTTTGGTCGATTCCCCGATCGACGATCGACTGTTCTTGCCACCGCACCCGCTCGTTCATTTTGCGGATTTTGACTTTTATTTGCGGGTCGGAAACGAATTTCAATTCACCTCTTCTCCAAAATTGCTGAGTTCCTAGTTAATCATAGTGTAGCGATCGGGGGACTTTTTACCTCTCTCTAAAAGCTGAAAATCGAGGTGCGGGTACTCAGAAACCGGGTTTTTTACGAGAATACGGCGTTAAAACCGACAGCAACGGCAAAAAACCCGGTTTCTTTGGTTTTGATGCGCGATCGCCCCGTCTCTCAACTCAAATAAGATTTTGTACGAGGCGGTGCTGTTTGTTGTTGCCGAGGACGAGGGCATCAATCAAGGACGTGGGAAGATAACACTAATAATGCTAGCCAACTACAGCGAACTCTAAATACGAGAGAGTAATTATCGCTCTTTGCGGTTTGATTAGATTGAGAGTTGGAGCTTTAGTTTTACCTAGTTAATAGCTGACACTCTTCTCAAAAAAACGAATAAGTTAATCGATATTTATTCACCAGTTATTAACTATAATTGCTTCTAATCCTTATGCGATCGTCACATCTAGGTTAAGCCAACTGGCTGTGCAAATTATGCACAATTGAGTCCCAGTGAGCCATTCAGGTTGTGCCGAGATCTCTAGTGTTTTTGCGAAATAGTTTTAACGTTCTGCACTAGATCGATTAAACCCCCTAATCATTTCCTCCCTGCAACTATTGCCGAGGAGTGTTCAGGTTTTATTTGATAATCTTAATCAACACTCAAGGCATCGAACCACTGTAAAATCCGATTCCATGCCCACCACCGATCGCTATCAGCAAATTCATTCTGACAACGTTTACTACTGATATACCCAACATGACCGCCGTAGGCTGTCAGCCCTAATTTTAAGGCTGGATTGTTCGCGCTAATGGCTTGCAACTCAGAGACAAGCACCGGATCAAACATCGGATCATCTGCTGCATAAAGGATGTAAGTGGGTTTATTGAGGTGAGGCAAAATGTGTAGAGCGCTGCTAGCCTCATAGTATTCTTCCACAGAGGAGAAACCTAACGGGCCAATTACCAGTTCATTGTCAAAGCCCCAAATGCTGTTGGCGCGTTCAATAGCTGCAGGATCGATCGCCCCTGGATGCGATGCGGCGATCTGTTTTGCTAGTTTTTTTAACTGTCGCGCGATCGCTTTTTCTAAAAATTTCCCCCACTCATCTTTAACTAGATAAGACAGAGAACGGTTCGAGTCTAAGCTGGGGCAAATCACCGCCGCGCCTGCTAGTTCTGACTCTTCGATCCCTAAGTCAGGTCCCCAATCTGCGATCGTCTGAGCTGATTTTACGGCCCACAAAGCTAATTGTCCGCCCAGAGAATAACCCGTGAACCAAAAAGGCGCGGGACATCCCATTTCTTTAGCAGCGGCAGCAATCCGAACGAAATCTTCGCCTTCGTATAGGCCATCAGAAGTCAGGGTGGGAGAGAGTTGGGCAGTTTTGCCGTGAGCTCGCCAGTCAAATAACACCACTGCACAGCCTTGGGCATAAGCTTTACGGCCTAATAGCTTGAGATACCATTGATTATCCAGATCGCCAGTAATACCGTAAGTGCCGACAATGGTATATCGGGGATTTTCGGGGATGGCAACCCAGCCGAAAATCGGGACTCCACAGGCACCCGTAAAGATGTGTTCTCGGTAAGGGGGTTCTGGGAGAGCGATCGTCTTTTCCCAGCGGCGACTAGCCCTTAATGCGGTGTACAACGTCATTAATAGGCCGTTGTTCAGCAGCCAAGGTGGAGTATAGGCAATGGTCATAAGCGGATGTGGGAAATGTCTGTCTTGTTGATGGGATTTTTTTACTTGACAGGTTGGCTATTCTAGCGAATAACCCTGAAAATCGCAATACTTTTTGAGTAAATGCACTCAAGGGCGAAGTCAAGCCAAAATAATAAACAGGACTTACGCAGGCACGCTATATGTAGCGTGCCTGTGTTTAAGCGATCGATCTCGCCCCGCTTAGCAGAGTGTATCGGTTTTGCACTTATTCCATATTTAACTGATATTGCTATGAACAAATTTAAGCAGCCTGAAATAATCGTTCTAGCTTCTTAGTTGCTGGCAATGGTTTACCTTCAGCTTGACAACTTTCGATTAGTAAGTCTAGTACCTCTCGCCCATTGTAGATAGCTTCTTCATAATAATCTCCGTGAGTTACTGGTTGCATTAGATCCTCAAATTCAGGCAAAAACACGACAAAGCATCGATCTGCTTCTGACCATTGGATAACAACTGTATATTTCATGATTAATTAACTTATCGCATTTTTTGTTCTACTTCTTCTAGGGACAAATCGAGAGCTTGGGCAATTTGTTCTGCCGTTAAGCCAATTTTTACTAATCGCGGTATCGTTTCTAGTTTAGCTAGCTTTCGCTCAGTTTCAATACTGTCATCCCTATCGTTAACCGGTGTAGGAGTTTCCCTAACTATAGATTCAAATTTTTCCAATTCATATTTTTCGTTATTTTGGGAAGGATTACGACAGAGGTTAATATTACCACCCACCACAGAATTTCCAATGATTTGATAGTGAGAGTTATCTAATCCCAATCTTTCAATAGAACCACGAAAATTTGACTTATTCAAATCTTCTCCCAACGCTTCAGAAAGAATTTGCCAAAGTGCGTAAGCTTCATCTTTTGCATGACCTCGCGTACATTGATATTCTTTCGCAATATCGGCGTATTTATGACCGTTGATAACGCCTTTAATAATTGCTCTTTGCAGACTATCGAGGTGTTTACCTGTTTGAGCGAAAACCAGTTCGTCTAAATATCTCAACACCTCTGTTGCGTCCATATTTTGCTACTTAAATCCTACTCTATCCGTCATTATCCGCTAAAATCCGCCCGTTGTAAATATTCTTAATCAAACTCCCGTCTTTTTCCGCCATTTTCCGCCACTCAACAATTCTGATACCTTTGAGATTCGGGGAATAATGTAAAAAAGATTACTCCAAGATGAAGCTATGCTCAAAAAAGTAACAATCCTATGTTTGGCAATGATTGGTTTCTCGACGATTCCTGTATATGCTGAGGGTGTGTTTTCAACTTCCAACTTAAAGATTGCCGATGTCAACATTTCAGTCAACAATGAACGTAAAGTTCTCACTAAAACTGAGGCAAGTACGGGAAAATGGTTAGGTGAACAGAAGTTGGGGCAGTTCTATGGCATGATGTGGGTGCCTGAGCATAATGTTCTTTTTGTAGCAGGTGTTTTAGAGGGTGGAAATCGACCTGTACTGGTCAAAATTAAATCCACTGGTGGCGGTGGGCGGAATATGTTTGCCGTGAAACCAGATGGCGGCCCAGTTTCTGGATATAACTATCGATTGGGTTCGCAGTTCATGCAGGTCAAGAATATGAGTTACAATGGCAGTTTGCAAGTTGACAACGGTTCAGGGGTTGTCTACCGGATTGCAGGTGTAGGTGGTAGTGGGTACAATATGTTTGCGCTCGTCAACGAAACAACTTGTCAGAGTCTACCAAATTATCGTTATTTTACGGGTTGCAGCTACTACTAATAGCAGGGCGATCGCATTTTGTCACCTAGTCATTTCTTCACCAGACACTCCTGAGATGAATGATGTAGATGCGATCGCACTTATTTTACCAGTCATCCAACTAACTCAAGGGACGCGATCGGTCAGTAAAAATGAAATAGTATGCGTTTGGATTTATAATCCTTGGTATTAACAACTTTACGCAATCTGCAATCGTTTTCCCAACTTCTGAGGTTCTGGTAGAGGTTTGCCATCTTCTTGATAAAGTTAAATCAATGTTTCTAACAATTCTTGTCCGTGTTTTGCCGCTTCCTCGTAAGTGTGTCCGTGAGTGCAAGGCTGCATGACATCGGTAAACTCAGGCTAACTGACAACAAAAAGTCGATCTTCTTCTGACCAATTGACCAATGGATGATGAGACTGTAATGGCTATTCATTCTTCTATCTCCTTCAGCTTCTGCAAATCGGTTATTTTAATCAGCTTCTTGCTCCTCAACCGTATTTATTGTTGATTCTCGATCCAAGCTTTGAGCAAATATTTGGAATGCTTTGATATCCTCTGATGAGATATTCCCCTCAATTTCCTCATTCTGAAATCGTAGAATTTCACCTCTACCATCTTTCGCAGTAATTGTAAGCGTTTCTTCTTGCTGCCAAATACGATACCGCTCTCCCTCAAGAAATTTACCGCCTTCGGGTATTTGTCTGCCGTAGTTCCTTAAGACTGTTTCCGCAGTTTGCACAATATCTAGACTATATTCATATAACAAAATATCACTAGCAAATTTGGGCATACCTGCTTTTTTTTCCAAAAATTCAAGTAATTCAGCAATAGTCTTCGGAGGTTTTTTGTACCTTTCTGACTGTTGCCGTAATAATCTCACTACTAAGTCCGGGTATTCGTCAAATAGCTCGCTCATAAACTCATCAGGTGACAGCGATTTGATGTTCCAAGGAGCTAAATCCTTTTCTTTGAAATCCGCTAGATTGCTGGTAACAATGACATCAGCCTTGGCTGTTACAGCAGCAGCAAGAACATGACGGTCTTTAGGGTCATTTTTCATGATTTGCTCTAAGCCGACAGGTACTTCAATTATTGCTTCGGGAAAGGCTGCATTGATTTCCGCTTCAAGATGGATTGCTTTCTCCTGGCATAATATCCCTTGGCGGACAAGGTTGCTCATTGCTTCATCAAGGATTTTCTGCGACCAATACGGTAAATACAGACCAGCCTCGGCGGTGGAAAGCAGAGTATCGCGCAGATACATAGGAAACAGGACACAAGCATCGAGGACAGCACTAAGCTTAGACATATTAATGTTGGAATTATTTCTATGCCTCGTACAAGCCAGCTTCTTCGGTCATCTCGATTAGCCGATCCAAGTGTTTGCGACGTTTGTTGTCTCGATGTTCTTTATATAAAGTTAAATCCTCCAAACGAATACGTCGATGCTTTCCTACTTTGATACAAGGAATTTCTCCCTGGTCTAGTAACTTGACCAGAAATGGTCGGGATACATTCAGAATATCAGCAGCTTCTTGTGTTGTCAGTTCGTGATTGTGAGGTACTAGAGAGATAGCTTGACCTGATGCCATTGCACGCACGACCTGACGCAAAATGCTGTAGACTGATTCAGGAATTACTATCTCTTCTCCGTTACTTCCGACTAATTTTGGTTGTGCAAATTCGTGGCTGAGAATCCGATCTAATTTTGCTATTTCTTCTTGTTTTTGTTCGGGAATCAAAACAGACTCAAGCGATGCTTTTTGGTTCAACATAATTAATCTCTTTTTTGATGTGATTGTTTTTGAAGCACAGGGTCAATATTTTATGCCTCAGCAGACAGAATCTGCGATCGGGGAAAACCTGTGCAGGCATTGCTGGAAGGGGTTTGTAAGTATTTGGCCGGCATATACTTGGTTGTTTCCTTCACGATAACACTTACCCTGCCATAAACGCAATATCCGAAACAAACGAAATATTCAAACTCAGAAGAGGGATAGTTCGATCGCCCGAAATTCCCCCTCCCGACTGAAGACGGATGCTTCGCAGATGTACAATAAGACGATCGCATTCCCCAACTCCCACCGTGATAGAGCGCTACACCTTGCCCGAAATGGGCAACATCTGGACTGAAACCGCCAAGCTTAAAAGCTGGCTGCAAGTAGAAATCGCTGTCTGCGAAGCTCAAGCCGAACTCGGCTACATCCCCGCCGCCGCAGTCGAAGAAATCAAAGCTAAGGCTAATTTTGACCCCAAACGAGTCCTCGAAATTGAAGCCGAAGTCCGCCACGACATGATCGCATTCTTGACAAATGTCAACGAATATGTAGGCGATGCCGGCCGCTACATTCACCTGGGCTTAACCAGTTCCGACGTGCTCGATACCGCTTTGGCGCTGCAATTAGTCGCTAGCGTCAATATCTTGTTAGAACGTGTCGAAGAATTGAGTCAAGCTATTCGCTATCAGGCTCAACAGCATCGCAATACCGTCATGGTTGGCCGATCGCACGGAATTCACGCCGAACCCATCACCTTTGGCTTTAAACTAGCAGGATGGCTGGCAGAAGTCTTTCGCAACCGCGCCCGATTGGTGAATTTGCGATCGTCCATTGCAGTCGGCAAAATCTCCGGCGCAGTCGGAACCTATGCTAATATCGATCCGCGAATTGAAGCGATCGCGTGTCAAAACCTCGGACTCGAACCCGATTGTGCATCGACTCAAGTCATTTCGCGCGATCGACACGCCGAATACGTCCAAACCTTAGCACTCTTAGCAGCATCGATCGAGCGTTTTGCAGTAGAAATCCGCAACCTGCAACGCACCGACGTTCTCGAAGTCGAAGAATTCTTTTCAAAAGGGCAAAAAGGCTCATCCGCCATGCCCCACAAACGCAACCCGATTCGATCGGAAAGACTGACAGGAATGGCGAGAATCGTCCGCGCCAACGCCGTCGCAGCCTTAGAAAACGTTGCACTTTGGCACGAAAGAGACATCTCTCACAGTTCCGTAGAACGGATGATTTTGCCCGATAGTTCTACAGTCACTCACTTCATGTTAGTAGAAACCACAGACTTAGTAAAACACCTGCTAGTCTATCCCGAAAACATGAAGCAAAACATGAACCTTTACGGCGGAGTCATCTTCAGCCAGCGAGTGATGTTAGCCTTAGTAGAAAAAGGCACCAGTCGCGAAGACGCCTACAAAATTGTGCAATCTTGTGCTCACGAAGCTTGGAACAAACCGGGCGGCAATTTCTACAATTTAATTGCTAAGGACGATCGAGTAACAGCTAAGATGACAACCAAAGAAATTGATGATTGTTTCGATCCGCAGTATCAATTGAGGCATTTAGATTTAGTGTATCAGCGCTTGGGAATTTGAGGATAATTAACAATTAAAAATTACTCAGAGAGAGAGAAGAGATCGAGCGTTCTCGCGCTTGTCCCACAGTCCGCCGGGGTTGAAACCCCCGTCTTATAGCTAAAGTCGGTTAAAACCGACTGAAAGACTCATAAAATAAAAGTTTTAGAGAAATATTTCAGTCCTCTTCAGAGGACTTTAGCTATGAGACAGGGGTTTCAACCCCTGTCGGTCTGGCGGGATGACAGACAACACGAAAAGCACGAAAATTTCCCAAGATAGGAAATGTAAAAACTCTATTAAATATCCACTTAACACAGCTATGAAATTAAACCGATTTACAAAATATTTAATTGTATTCGTTCTAATATTACTATCTACAACCACACTGCATTACACAACATTTGTCCGCGCCCAGGAGCCGCCACAAGTGCACATTACCCAACCAGAACCAAACCCAGTAGTACCTGAAAGTATTTTCATGAGTCAACTTCCCCGTTCGGCACGACTGGTTGACATCCGCACCGTAAATCCCAACATTCGCCTCGATATCCGATACGCCACTACTAACAATTTCTTGAAACGAAAACTTTACCCTATATCGAAATGCGCTTTGAGAAGTTCTGTTGCTCAAAAGTTAGCGCTAGTTCAAACAGATTTGGAAAAAATTGGATTGGGTTTGAAAGTTTACGATTGCTACAGGCCCTTCTCTGTGACTAAGCAAATGTGGGAAGTTATGCCAGATCCGCGCTATGTTGCTAATCCTGCTAGGGGTTCGCGGCACAATCGCGGTGCTGCTATTGATTTGACTTTAGTCGATCGCACCGGCAAAGAATTGGAAATGCCAACACCTTACGATGATTTTACCGAAAAAGCTCACGGAGATTATCAAGGCGGCAGCGCCGAATCTCGGAAAAATCGTCAAGTGCTTAAGGATGCGATGAAAAAACACGGATTTATGAGTATCACAACTGAATGGTGGCACTTTGATTCGGAAGATTGGCAGAAGTTTGCGATTTTGGATATATCACTTTCCGAGATTCCTTAATTATACTATTTATTAAAAGTCGCAGATCCGGTTAGGGAGACGGCACTGCCGTCTCCCTAAATATGTCAGAAAACTTATCGTAATTTAACCGAAAATTCGTATTCGTATCCCCGGAAATTTGAGTTTAGTTCTAATGTGTAATTGCCAGTTACTGGCACTTTTCCAGTCCACTCTGTTTCATTGCCTTGATAAGCATCTCCTGCTAAAAGCTTGCCACCAGGAGTTATAATTTGGGGGAAAACATCTTTGCGATTCCTAACAGTCATAGTTTGACCCTTAGCGGCGCGAATTATGTAAGAGTGGGTGCCGCCGCCGATGATTCGACCTTTAACAATTGCCTCATCTCCTCCCCGCCGAAAATTAATCTGCTGGTTGACGTTAGAACAACTGCTTTCGGTGCGGTTTTTGGCAATCCAACCGGGCGGATCGTTAATTCGCAGCCAACCGTTTTGTTCTTCGACGACTGAAACAAAGGTATTATTTTTAAGTCTTCCTACTATGTTGCTGCCCCTTACTTGCGGGATCGATCGCACATTTAGCGGTGGATTCGGATCGCTGACTACAGCTTGGCTGATTTTGCAACCCGAATTTGGCGGTGTGACAACTACTGGCTCAACTTTTGGCCCAGAAACTCCTGCAACTAGCGAGGATTGAAGTGCTGGGGTTTTTGCAGGTTGGGGTTCGGATTTCGGAGATTGTGCGGCCTGGGTTTGTGCTTGCAGAGGTTCTGGTTGCCGAGATTCAAGGTTGTTCGTCGGCCCTGCAATCTGGTTTGTGGTGGATGCCGGTGATTCTGCAAGGGGAGGATGGGATTGTTTCATCGCACCCGACTGTATAGTTGCAACAGCCACTCCCACCGCTGTTGCCACTCCTGCTAAGCTTACTGTGATGATTTGACCCTTCGTAAATGGCATAAAAAACCCTCTCTGTATCTATACTAATAATTTTTGTTTGGGAGTTGAGGCGATCGCCAGTTAATTTATAGTGGAAATACCTAGTGCGGGCCACAGGGTCAGGATTTTTATATAAAATTTTACATGGATAATTGTCGCAATAATTTGAGTCAATATATACTGGACGCCTATACTGATGGTAATCTTGCTCTGGGGTATTTGCGCGCAAATTTGCGAAAGTAAGCGTTCAGCGCGAGGTACATAAAATGTCAAAATTGATTCCTCTGAGATTACAACCGCCTCGCGATCGATTGTTGGAGGAGGTGAAGCAGGAAGTCCAAGCAGGACGATCGCAGTGTTTGCACGCTGCTGTGCTGGCTAACCTCAGCCAAGACTCGTCGGCTGTTGGTGTTAACCGCTGTTGGGATGTGGAAGTGAAAGCGGGGAACCGTCCGAGTTTTCGGCTTCCTCCCAAAGCAAGCATTGCTAAAGTGTTCGATCGCACCGGCGGCAAATTGGTAATTTTGGGAGCGACGGGTGCAGGCAAAACTACGACGCTGCTAGAATTAGCTCGGGTGTTAGTTTCCCGCGCCCAAAAAGATGCTAGTTTGCCAGTACCAGCGCTGTTTGAACTCGGATCGTGGAAAGCAGAATCCGGGGCGATCGCAGATTGGTTAATTGCTCAACTTCACTTCAAATACGGCATCTCTCCTGCTGTTGGCAAAAAATGGCTTGCCGAACAACAATTGCTGCCTCTCCTCGACGGCTTGGACGAAGTAGAAACCGACCGCCAAAATATCTGCATTCAAGCAATCAATCAGTTTGTTGAAAGCGAATTTAAACCCAAACATTTAGTAGCTTGCAGCAGTTTTGAAGCTTACAAAAACTGCCAGACTAGATTTCGCCTGCAAGCAGCGGTTTTATTGAAACCTTTAACAGAAACTAAAATTCAGAATTATCTGCTAGAAGCCAGAAGCCGCGAACTTTGGTACAGCATTGAGCACGAGCCGGAGTTGTTGAAATTGGCAAAAGTTCCCTTGCTTTTGAGCATGATGGCTTTGGCTTACGACGATATTTTAATTGAAGCTTGGAAGCGCATAACTTCCGCAGAAGAACAGCGCAAATATTTGTTAACTGCCTATATTCGCCACCAAATGACCGGGCAAGTCAAGCAGTATCCCAGAGGTAAGGAACTGCGGCCCGAACAAATTCGCCACTGGCTGGGATGGTTGGCGAGAAGGATGGAACAGCAAGGAATTCAAGAATTTTACCTCGATCGCATACCGTCTAGCTGGCTGCAAACAGCCGATGAACGGCGCAAGTATCAGTTTGGAGTTAAGCTGGCTGGCGGGCTGATTTGGGTGATTTTGGGATTAATTGCCACCCTAATCTCCGGGTCAATTTGGGGAATAGCTGCGGGTGCTGTTGCTGCGGTAATTAGTGCTTTGTTGCCGGGAATTCCGGGGATTGAAAGGTTTATATTGCGCCTAGTTATGTGGTCTAACGGCTACATTCCTTGGGATTACAGGCGTTTTCTCGATGCTGCGACCGATCGCCTGCTGCTGCAAAAAACTGGCGATCGGCGTTATCGATTTATTCACGATTTGTTGCAAAAACATTTTTCGGAAATCTAAATCCCGGAACTTGACAAAAACAAATATAATGGATGTAACTGTGAAGGAGATTCCAATATTCGACAAGCAAAAGGAAACTCAATGACTGTAAAATTCATTCTGAGCGAATACGTTGACAAAGCGATGGCTGAGGCTACGTATGACAAACTTGAAGATCATAGCTTTGTTGGGAAAATTCCTGTTTGCAAGGGAGTCATCGCCTTTGGTTCAACTTTAAAAGAGTGTCAAAATGAGTTGCGATCAACTTTGGAAGACTGGATTTTGCTAGGGTTGAAATTGCGACATCGAATGCCCGTCATTGACAATATTGATTTAAATCAGGAGCCTAGCCTTGAGCCGTTGGACACCTTGTAAGCGTCGAGAGTTCATCCAGAAATTACAACAGCTAGGCTTTTCTGGCCCTTTTTCTGGAAGTAAGCACCAGTTTATGATTTATCAGGAGTATCGATTAACGATTCCCTCTAATGATGAGTATTCTGTCCCTCAGCTACGGATGATGATTCGAGAGACCGAGGAGATTATAGAAAGCAGGGCTATTTCATTCTAAACAGCTTCTTCAAAACGTCTAGACCATAGCCCGCGAGCCGTTGTGCCTGTGCCATATT
>NZ_JAUBVE010000053.1:0-48542 GCF_036705715.1 Microcoleus sp. AT3-D2
ATGGCACAGGCACAACGGCTCGCGGGCTATGGTCTAGACGTTTTGAAGAAGCTGTTTAGAATGAAATAGCCCTGCTTGATAAGTAAAGCCTGCTACAAATACAATACCGTAGGAAATTAGCAGCGAAGCGGCGATAATTGCTAATTGCCTAGGTGGCGAAATACCTGCCGCTAGCATGGGAATCTCGTCAGTTGGGGCGATGTTGAAAGCAATGATCATTGCGCCGATTAAAGTAGCGCCGATATCTGCTAGAGTTGCATTAATGGTAGGTTCCTGTTCGCTGTCTGAACTTTGATAGCGATCGCCGCTCAAGAAACCGTTGGCCAGAGCTACTCCCAACGCAAACGGCAGGCCTTCAAAGATGATTTTCCCCAAAGTTTCTTGCAGCGGAGTCTGCGGGGTAATTTCCCTGAGCAAAAACAGGACAAAAGCGGCGCAGACAATGCCAATGGCGATCGCTTCTACGGTATCGATTGCAGCATCTAGCCAGCGGATCTCTTGAGTTTTGCGAAAACCTTCAGTGCGAGTCAGCAAGAAAACGACGATAAAAGTAGTTGCGATCGCGATCGACATTGCCGCTGGTGTAGTATACGAACCGATCCACCAAACCTCCATCGTATAAAGCAGCGGAATTCCGAACAAAAAGCCGCCAGATGCACCTCGAATGATGTCGTTGAGTTCCTTTGACCACTGATTTTTACGTCTTTTTGATTTTTTCATGTTTGATTGAAAACGCACCTCAAAAAAGGCAATCTCTAATTTTACCAAGAAACTGGGTCTAAAGCCCCGTCCTTATAGGACGGCTTTAATTTCCCTCCTAATTGTAAATGTTTGTTAAACAAACCTATCAAGAAGGATGATATTCATAAACGTGGTAAACTAATTGCATGATAGTTTTAGAGTTTAATTTAAAAGGCAAAGCGGAGCAATATCGAATCATTGACGACATGATTCGGACGGCTAAATTTGTCCGAAATAAAACTCTTAGACATTGGATAGACAATCAAGGAATTAAGTTAGTAGACCTGTACAAACAATGCGCCGTTATGGCGAAAGAGTTTGAATGGGCAGGCAAGCTTAACTCGACGGCACGTCAAGCTTCGGCGGAACGTACCATTTTTGCTATCCAGCGTTTCTTTGCTAATTGTAAAGCTAAGGAACCAGGAAAAAAGGGATTTCCACAGTTTAAAAAGCACACTCGTTCGGTTGAATACAAACAATCCGGTTGGTCACTTTCTACCGACAAAAGATGTTTGACACTTAAAGACGGATTTGCTGCTGGGAAATTCAAGTTAATTGGTAGTCGGGATTTGCATTTCTATGCACCCGACGAAATTAAAAGAATCAGAATTGTGCGTCGTGCCGATGGATACTATGCACAATTCTGCATTAATGTGGATCGAAAAGAGGAACTTGTTCCGACTGGTAAAGCTATTGGACTAGACGTTGGGCTAAACCACTTCTATACTGATAGTGACGGTGAAACAGTTTCCAATCCTCGGTATCTCCGCAAAAGCGAAAAAGATTTGAAGAGGTTACAGAAGCGAGTCTCTCGGAGAAAGAAAGGTTCTAAAAACCGGAAAAAAGCGCTCGACAAGTTGGGAAGAAAACACCTGAAGGTTAGTAGACAGCGTCAAGACTTCGCTATTAAGACAGCGTTGTGCGCGATAAAATCTAACGATTTTGTAGCCTACGAAGACCTTCAGGTGCGGAATATGGTTAAAAACCACAAGCTTGCTAAATCAATTAGCGATGCAGCGTGGTCACAATTTGCTCAGTGGTTGGAGTATTTTGGAAAAGTGTACGGCAAAACAGTTATTGCCGTTCCGCCACAATACACATCTCAAAATTGTTCAAATTGTGGCAGCATTGTTAAGAAAACCCTATCAACTCGAACCCATATTTGCGGTTGCGGAACGATATTAGATCGCGACCATAATGCCGCAAGAAATATTTTGGCAAAGGGTTTGAAGCAGGCAGGAATGGGTTTAAATACGGTGGGGCACACCGGAATTCACGCTGGAGGACAGACCGATCTCTACTCGCTGGTGGCGACATCAACGAGCAAATCGACTGGTCGATCCTAGAATCCCCTCGCCTTCAGGCAGGGGAGTGTCAAATATTTCAAGTGTTATCTTAGATAGCATCTGCACTCAACTTTGTGCATAAGCTATTAAAAATTCCTCTCTAGAAATTCCCGCCTGAGTACAAATTGCTCTCAGTGTCCCTGATTTTATTTGATCGTGGTTAGGCATTACTAACGGAGTCTCCGTGCCATCCTGATTCTCTGGCACCATGAAAATATGTTCGCGTTCTCTAATAATCATCCGAAAACCCAACAACTGAAATGTTCTGATGACTCATCTTTTAGAAGCATCGACAGGAAACTTTGACATTAAATAGCCACCTGGGCCTCTACTAAAAAAGTCTCGATCGCAGGTGATTCGTTTTCCATTGTTTCTTTGCCAAATACTTCGATGTAGCAGCGAATAGCTGACTTGACATCAGCTAAGGCTTCCTCATAGGTGTCACCTTCACCAACTACGGCACTTTTGATACCAAGGGGATAGGCTACATAACCGTCGGGATGTTTTTCAATGATGATTCTAAATTGTTTCATCTTCGCCTCTTTATTTTTAAACTAACTTAATTCACCAAAGCCGCGCGATCGCATAAGCATCAAAAATAGCATCAACGCTCAAAATCGGTATCTGTTGGGCAATAGATTGTGCAATTATCAGCCTGTCAAATGGATCGCGGTGATCCAAAGGCAGTGAAGCCACAACCTCAATGTGCTGGATATTAATCTCTAGTAGTCCGATATTGCTAACAGTGAGTTGCTGTCTGACAAACTCCATAAAAGGCAGACTAAAGTTTAGCCTGCCTATGCTGTGCTTAATCGCCATTTCCCAGATACTAGCTATACTGACTAGCTTCTCGTTATTTTCATCCTCAATTAGCAGTTTGACCTGGGCGCTAAGTCTAGGGTTGTCCGTGACATACCAAATGAAAGTATGAGTGTCCAACAACAACCTCATTCCATATACTCCTTAAACTCTTCTAGCGGTTCGTCAAAATCATCGGACATCCAAACCATTCCTTTAGCACTCCCAGCTTTGGATGGCCAGCGCTTCTTATTAACTGGCGGTATTCCTACCAATTTTACAACAGGCTGGTTATCTTGAGTTATCGCAATTTCTTCGCCTCTTATCGCCGCTTCGATTAATTCCAGAAGCTTTTATTTTGCCTCAAGGATGTCTACTTGATACATAACTCGTGCCTCCGCATACAGTTGGAAATTTGAGATTTGAGATTGGCCGTGACTAATGAAGCTTGCAATCCTGTATTTTCATCCAATGAAAGACCAGATTTGTTTGACTCTATCTCGCACTTTCACCAAATCATCAGGGGTTAATATTCCCAGTCTCCTTTCAACTAAACTTTTTTGTAATGTGTTCAGTTTATGTAAGCGAACCGCTGAAGGTCGCTTTAATCCTGCTTGTTGCCATTCCTGAATTTCGACATCAAAGGTTGTACGAGGGATTTGACTGGTTATCTTGGCAACAATCATATCTTCATCTCCTGTGTCCAACAGTACCAAACCAGGACGGCGTTTAGTTTCGGCTGTACCCGCAAACAAGAATGCGACTATAACTAATTCTCCAAACAGATAATTAGTCATTGCTCAATCCTCATCGTAAATTGCATCTTCTTCGCTGCAATCAGCAAAGAATTGTTCGGCGGCAAGACGATGCCAATCTCTTTTTTCCTCTACTTCATCGGCTTCTGAGTTTGTTTGTTCATTCACCAAAATTATCACTCTTACATCTTGGTTGACTGCCAAGTATTTTAAAATGTCATCGGTCAAGTTAATTTTTCCTTCAGATGTAACTTTTGCTGGAAATTCGTAGGCTTTCATCATGTGAATTTTAGATTTGTGTTTACCCAGTTATATCAATTCCGGTTACACCGTCAGGTGATGTTGACAGTGAACAGTGAACAGTGAACAGTGAACTCGAATTTACTATTCCGATGCTAACGGATTTGATATTATTGCTACTTTAACATAATCTCAATTAGACAAATCTTCCTCCAAATCAACAGACTGCAACTGAGCCGGTGTAGCCGGAATCGCCGCAATAATTGCATCGATTACCTTAGCCACCGGAATAATCTCCATTCCTAACTCTGGCACCGGTTGATTCTTAGGAATAATCGCCCTTTTGAAACCCAATTTCGCCGCCTCCCTTAGCCGCAATTCTAATTGGGAAACCGGCCGCACCTGTCCTCCCAAACCAACTTCTCCAAGCAAAACAGTGCGCGCATCAACCACCCGATCGCGAAAACTGGCCACAACGGCGATCGCAACTGCCAAATCCGCCGCCGGTTCATCCACTTTCAACCCGCCCACCGTCGCCAAAATCACATCTAATTTAGATAAAGGAATCCCCACCCTTTTCTCCAAAACAGCTAAAATTTGCTGCAATCTAGCATTGTCCACACCAGTAGTAGTACGGCGCGGCGAACCGAAACTTGCAGGGCTGACTAACGCCTGAATTTCCACTAAAATCGGTCGAGTTCCTTCGCAAGTAACAGTCGTCGAAGTACCGGGAGAAAATTCATCTCTATTTCCTAAAAACAACTCCGACGGATTATCTACTTCTCGCAAACCGTGGGCTACCATTTCAAAAACGCCGATTTCGTGAGTCGCGCCAAAACGGTTTTTCATCGATCGCAAAAGTCGATGAGAAGCAAAACGATCGCCCTCAAAATACAGTACAGTATCTACCAAATGTTCCAAAACCCTCGGCCCCGCCAAAGCTCCATCTTTCGTAACGTGACCGACAATAAATAAAGTAATATTTTCCCTTTTCGCAACCTGCATCAAAGCCGAAGTACATTCCCGCACCTGAGCCACCGAACCCGGAGCCGATGTTAAACTAGCAAAATAAATAGTTTGGATGCTGTCAATCACCGCCACATTCGGTTTCAGCGCTTCCAACTCCCGCAAAACAACTTCTAAATCCGTCTCTGGAAGCAAATAGAAATTCTCCGCTGAATTGTCCTCCGAATCTTTTTTAGCTTCCCCGTTGCTGCCAGATTTATGCCCGCCGTTGCTTGACAACTCAACCGGATTAGCCACGCCCAAACGCTGCGATCGCAACTTCACCTGCTGGCCGGACTCTTCCGCACTGACATACAGTATCCGATCCTTGCGGGCCAACATATTCGCCACCTGCAACAGCAGCGTCGATTTCCCGATTCCCGGTTCCCCCCCAATCAACACCAGCGAGCCCGGAACAATCCCGCCTCCCAAAACTCGATCGAGCTCCCCGTAACCAGAAGGCCAGCGAGACTGAGTTTGGTCAGCAATCTGCGATAATCTGAAAGATACCCTTGGTTGACCCTTCGACTTATCAGGGGGCGAACCGCCCACTGTCTTAGTTGTCACCCCAGTTAAACCAGCCCGCGGCACACCAGCAGTAGGTTGTTCTAACTGCTCGTCAAAAGAATCCCACTTCTGACAGCTAGGACACCTGCCAAAATATTGTGGTGAATCATACCCGCATTCCCGACAAATATATTGTATTCGAGGCTTAGGCATTGTTTACTATGATAAATAGTCACCCTAACATTTAGAAAAGTCTGAGTTAAAGCAATTATCAAGCTTTCAGACCGCTCCACACACATGATTCAATTTGTGTCTTCTATGATAGGGTACAAAAAATTAACATTATCTGAAATGTAACTTAAGGAGTGCTCGGTAACTTGGAAAACCATAAAGAAAAAATTCTGGTAGTCGATGACGAAGCCAGTATCCGCCGCATTCTGGAGACTCGCCTTTCCATGATTGGCTACGATGTCGTCACCGCTGCTGACGGCGAAGAAGCTCTCGAAACATTTCGCAACACCGAACCCGACTTAGTGGTTTTGGACGTGATGATGCCGAAGCTAGACGGTTACGGCGTCTGTCAGGAGTTGCGTAAAGAGTCAGACGTGCCTATCATCATGCTAACTGCTTTGGGAGACGTAGCCGATCGCATCACCGGTTTAGAATTGGGCGCCGACGATTACGTCGTCAAACCTTTCTCTCCCAAAGAACTCGAAGCCCGCATCCGTTCGGTACTGCGGAGGGTTGACAAAAACGGAGCATCGGGGATTCCCAGCTCCGGAGTCATCCACGTCACCAATATTAGGATTGACACCAACAAGCGCCAAGTTTACAAAGGCGACGAACGAATTCGCCTCACGGGCATGGAATTCAGCCTGTTAGAACTGCTTGTCAGCCGTTCTGGAGAGCCTTTTTCGCGATCGGAAATTTTGCAGGAAGTTTGGGGATACACGCCAGAACGCCACGTAGACACCCGCGTAGTTGACGTTCACATCTCCCGGCTTAGGGCAAAGTTGGAAGACGACCCCAGCAATCCCGAATTAATTCTCACCGCCCGCGGCACCGGCTATCTCTTCCAGCGAATTGTCGAAATTGGAGAAGTAGGATAAAGTCAGTTGGCAGTTGGCAGTTGGCAGTTGACGGTTGACGGTTGACAACCAACAGTCAACAGTGAACAGTCAACAGTGAACAGCCAACAGTGAACAGCCAACTGACAAATGACTAAATCTGATCCCAATAAAGTTTTGCGGCAATTGCCGTTAGTTGCAGGAGGGTTAGCAGGTACGCTGCTAATGGTCAACCGCTTGCTGACAGAGCAAATTACAGATTCTCAAGCTCGATCGGACGCTTTGGGAGTAATTATCAGCGCTTTGCTGATTTTAACAGGTTTGCTGTGGCAGCAGGTGCAAGCGCGATCGCCGGATTCCGTAAAACTTATCGGCGAAGAAGGTTTTGAATTTGCGCCGGATTTGCCGGAGGCTGTGAAAATAGAATTAGCCTGGGCGTCACGTTTGCTGTTGACAAATACCGCCACAAGGTCGATCGTAATTGTGTATCAGGGAAAAGTCCTATTGCGACGCGGTATTTTAGGCATCAATCCCGAAGTCAAACCAGGGCCGATTTTGCAGCGAGTGCTCGACAAAAACAAACCAATTTATTTAGTAAATCTCAATATTTATCCCGGCAAAATTGAATTTGACTATTTGCCAGAAAATACTCAAGGAGTCATCTGTCAGCCGATCGGCACCCAAGGTGTTTTAATCTTAGGTGCTAACGCGCCCCGCAGCTATACAAAACAAGATGAAAACTGGGTTGAAGGCATTGCCGACAAACTAGAAAATACCATCAATCAATTTTAGATTTTAGATTTTAGATTTTAGATCTAAGATTGCACAATGCCAGCCCTCTCAAGGTGCGATCGTCTTCGAGGGCTGCGCTAACGACGAATTTGTCTCATTCTAGGTGTTGGCTATCGGCAATAAACAAGATTTATTACCGATTTCTTTTGAAAAAAAAAAGAGCTAGCGCTCCCCCCAACAAAATTTGCAGGGTTTGAGGGTCTTCTTCACCACTCCTGAGCAGGCTGCGTGCACAGGGCGCATCTTAGTCCTCAACAACGCTCTCCGGGTGCGCTAGGCGCACCTTACTAGCTCAAAACTCAAAACTTACCGAGCCCAGTCAGTACCGCGCCACAGCGTAAAAAACAAAACACTAGAAATCAGCGCGCCCAGCAGCCACTTAATAGCATTTTTAAATAACCCCAAGCGCTGACTAGACTGAACCGCAGCGCTTTGCGTTTTCAACCGATCCTTAGCCGGAGTAATTCTCGAAAGAATTTGCTCTTTCAATTGCTGTGGGTTTTGCGTATCCGCTTGTACCCCCAAACGGGTAAGTTCCCCGGCCAAATTCCTTAAATCTTCAGGACTACCCTTATTCAGCCGTTCTTCCACCTGCTGCAACTGAGCTAATTGTTGGTTTGCTTGAGTAGTAATTTGCTGGTTGTTTTGGTTGTTGACGTAGATAGCGCCAAAAATTCCCAAAGGTAGCATCAACAGAAAAACCAGGGCTAGCAGCAGACAAACCCAAGACAAAACCTTTAAAAAAAGGTCTTCCAAACCTCTGCGATCGTACCCTTCTCCAAAAAATATCAGGGCCATTGCCAGTAAAGGAACTGGCACCCGTTCCACTACAGCCCCAATCGTTTGCAATTCCCAGAGGCGATTGCCAAAATTTGCTGGTATAAGAACTGCAATCGTATCTAATACAGACAAAATTAATAGACCGTAGCCAATCCAACGCAGTCTGTAGATAGAAAAACCTTGTTCGCCTTGTAAGTCATTCATAAAATAATCAGAGTTGTTGTTAAGAAAAATCTTTCTTGACCCGCCCAAGAACGGATACAAACCCCCGACAACAGTCGTGGAGAGTCAAACATTTTAGACTCTTGTTCCAGCTTCCAGATTCACCTGTGGAGTAAATATAAAAGCTAAAAGCTAAAAGCTAAAATCGACTGAATCGAGTCAAGGATCGGGGAATCGCGGCTGCCACCACTCATACCAAGAAATCCAAGCATTCTCTAGAATTTTTTTGGCATCTTCTGGAGTTGTTTGATCCAAAGGCACAGACATCTGAGTCCACAAACAGCGCCTGTCTTGAATATTTCCCCTACCCAACAACCAAAACAGAATACGGTCTGGCTGCCAATCGCGAGTATTTCGATTATATCTAAACTGTTGGGAAGTTACTGTAGCACTGCCACGAGGATTGATACACGAACTCAAATACAGTCGCTTTTTCTGTTGCAAAATTCCGTGAAACCCCACGCCTTGAGTGTTTGCCAATGCTAGTTTACCAGGAGACGACTTGAGAACTGTATGTCCCTTCATCATACCTTCCACATCTCCAATGGTGTTTACCGCATACCGCATCTCTATTTCTAGAGCCATGCTATTTTTTTGATATTCATATTTCCTGGCAGCTTTGAATTCTGAATTGTCGCTAAGTTCCAGAGGCGCGCTCTTGTTTAGTTTCCAATCGGCTAGAGGCACCGACTCGGGAAACTCAAACGGGGTTGCCACATTCTTGCCGTCCGATGGATAGAAAACCAATTTTCCGGCAACCAACAAAACGCCTCCAAAAGTAACAGCCAACAGGGAAAGCCTAAGTGGTTTCCAAGAGGTAATAGCCATTAGCAATTCTGTCCTTCCTGATTTGGGGGTTGGTCTTTCAAAATCGCAAACCAGCAGAATAACCCGAAAATAAATACAGCTATCATAGAAAATATTACCGAACCATTTCCTTCGTGCCAGTATTTAAATGCTTCGGGTTGAGATAGCGATACCAGCACGGCCAGGAGACCAACTCGCGTGGCATTCACTACAAATGCAGTAATTATTGCCACGAATGGCAATACCATTTTCTGACCCCTAGTGGTAGGAAACATCAGTAAGAAAACCAGAGCTAGTCCTAACAATTGTAGCATCGCATTTACCCCGGAACAGCCGTGATTCACTTCCACGCTTCCCTTTTCCAGGATTAGAAAAACCCCTTTCCGCGACACTTCAAATCCTACATAGTGCAGGATGAAAGCTGAAAATTTAGCTGTTAATTTGGGGACATCAACGAATACTCCGATCAATCCGGGAGGAATAGCTGTATACGCAAGAATTAGAAGTTCCTGCCAATATTGTTTCAGTCCTTTTGTGCCGGAAGCCAGCAATGCGAGACTGATTCCAGACAAAAAAGGCGTTGCTCTGATAAAAAAGTCGTATCCCGATATCGACGAACTTTTGAGCAATATTAAAGCAATTAACGATGTCCCAAAGAAGCTGGCGAAAACTCCGCTTTCAAAAGTTAAGGATTCGTGCCTTTCCCAAATGAGAAAGGCTACGACTCCCCAAAACAGTAACATTGTACCGAACAGGTCTGTGTCGTTTGTTCTGGAAGTTAGAGTTAGGTGTAGGGCAATCAAACCGGAGGCGATGCCTAACAGCCAGTATTTAGGTTCTTGGATGTGCTTGAGCCAGTTTATTTCGGTCATTGCTGCTTTTTGTTTTTCCTAAAAGCTCTAAAATGCTTAATGTTGTAACTCTATTAAAATTATCAGCTACAAACACTTAAATTTATGCGTTTGGGATGATTTTTCACTAAATCTTCACAAAGATTGACAAGAGCAAATATGTGTGATATCTACCTTCACCTAATTAAATCTGAAGTTAGGAGCAAAGACAAAAGAAAACAGCTTTTTTAACTCGGATCGATCGCACTCAACTAAAAATTTTCCTTTCTCTAACCGGGTTTTTGCGCCGGGAGTTTAAATGTAAAGCTTGAAGGCAAGACTGAAACCTTTCTGGACGCACTCTTGAGCTGGAAAACCAGTTTTTTACTGGTTCTGGTTTGTGGTAGCCCGTGCGTCCAGGAGTAGATTAGTTAGAGTAGACTTTCCGGTAGTAAGTTTGGTATTCCTCCGAAAGCAGGGGTTCCCACCACTCCCGATGGGCTAAGTACCATTCTACAGTCTGTCGCAAACCTTCTTCAACTGTTACTGAGGGAGTCCAACCTAACTCTGTTTTAATTTTGCTGGCATCAATAGCATAACGCCGATCGTGCCCGGCTCTGTCTTTGACAAATGCGATCAATTGTTCGCAAGGACGGGCGGGTAAATCCTCAGCTAATTCATCCATTAGCTGACACAGCATTTTTACTAAATCGAGATTTTTTACCTCATTGTTGCCGCCAACATTGTAGGTTTCCCCAGGCTGACCACGGTGAATAACGGCATCTAAAGCGCGGCAGTGGTCGAGAACGTACAGCCAATCTCGCACGTTTTGACCGTCGCCGTATACTGGCAGCGGTTTGCCCAATAACATATTGATGCACATTAATGGAATGAGCTTTTCTGGAAAGTGATAGGGGCCGTAATTGTTGGAACAGTTGGTGATAATTGTCGGGACGCCGTAGGTGTGGAAATAGGCGCGGGCGAGGTGGTCGCTGCCAGCTTTGGAGGCTGAGTAGGGACTGTTGGGCGAGTAGGCAGTTGTTTCTGTGAAGGCTGGGTCGTCGGGGCCGAGACTGCCGTAAACTTCGTCGGTAGAAACGTGGAGAAAGCGCATTTCTGCTTTGAGAGAGAGCTCATCAATTGCTTCTAAATGCTTGCGGAAGGCTTCTAACAGTGTGAAGGTTCCGACAACGTTTGTTTGAACAAAGGCGGCAGGCCCGATAATTGACCTGTCAACGTGGGATTCTGCGGCAAAGTGCGCGACTGTGGTGATGTTTTCTTCTTTGAGCAAGGTATCGACTAGGGTACGATCGCAAATATCCCCCTGCACAAACCGAAAATTTTCGCCTCCTTCCAAAGTTGCCAGGGTTTGTCGGTTTCCGGCGTAGGTTAAAGCGTCGAGTACCACTACTCGATCGCCCGGATAGCTGCTGCACCAGTGATGCACAAAATTCGAGCCGATAAATCCAGCCCCGCCCGTCACCAACAATCGGCGAGGGGCTCGCTCAATGCCTTGAGTCGCGTTGTCTGTCATAAAAATAAGAGTTATTCCAATAACTAAGCCTTTACAAAAGTAGCCTTAAAAGTAGTTTGTCACCAAGTGTTTGCGGCTCTGTAATTAAATTTTCTACTGTCTCACCTCAGATTTTCTAATTTGGGCGCGATCACAGTATTGGTTCACAAAACTTGAACTTCTACCGTTCTGTTAGCCCAAACGCTTACAGAGCAACCATTCTAGATATTTAGGCGGGCAATTTTAAATTTGAATTGGGTGAGGCTATAGCTGACTTTTGCGATCGCTCCGCGATATGGGCGGCGCGCAGAGTTGATACATTTGTAAAGAGCTGTTACCATTAATTTTTTAATTATCCTTTACAATCTCCAGAGCACCATGAAAAAGTTTCAAGTGTTAGCTGGCATTGCTTCCGTCGTCGCGATCGCAAGCAGCATAGCCATAGGTGACGCTGCATCTGCTTTCCCCTGTTCCTACAGCAAATCTGGGGCAGCGAAATCTGGTTCTGCAACAACCCTCCTAGGTTCTGGCGGCTCGGAGCGCATGAATCCGTGGAAATCCTACAAAACAGCAGCTCTCGGTTTCCTCGGTTTGGCTGGGCTTGGGGGTGCAGGTGCGGCCTACATGAGCTACCGCGCCGGCAAGCGCGCTTCTGCTGCTTGCGCTGCGATGACCGATAATTTTGAAGTTTTTGAAGAGTCGATCGATCTGATCGCAGATGCAGGTGTTTCTGGACACATGGAAGTTCCGGCCTTGCTCGATTTGGCGGCGGCGGGTGCTGTAGCTGAGTCAGCAGATGCGGTTGCAGCCGTTCGCGAACACCCAGAAGCTCCAGGCGGTGAGCTGGATTTGCCAGTTTCGCCAGTTGCCGAGTTGAGTTCTGAAATTGCGATCGAACAAGTCCAAAGCGCGATCGTCAAATAGTTATCTCAAACCAAAGTATTCGCTTAGCGCACCTCCAATCTTGCAAGATTGGAGGTTTTTTGAGTGGAAATTATCTATAGCAAAACCATTTGATTTGTAAA
This sequence comes from Microcoleus sp. AT3-D2, assembly GCF_036705715.1. NCBI lineage: Bacteria > Bacillati > Cyanobacteriota > Cyanophyceae > Oscillatoriales > Microcoleaceae > Microcoleus > Microcoleus sp. AT3-D2. The sequence continues at coordinate 12,429 of NZ_JAUBVE010000053.1, forward strand.
CAATGGATTCAATCATCACAAACGTTTCAGGTGGTTCTACATTCACGACTCAAATAGACTTGCTATACCCTACAATTTCTTGTCATGGCGATCGCGAAGCACTGCAAACAATAGACCGATGAATCGATCGTACACAATATCATATTCCGGCTTAGCAAACGAGCGCTGAATTAATATCAATTAAAAAAACTCTTGCTACAATCATCAATCTCATACCAATTATTAAAAGTCGCTGCTCCAAGTCAGGAGAAGGCTGTGCGGTTTCCCTAGTGTATTTGAACTGTATTTTATCCGATTCAAAACTGCTATAAAATTAGATGAGTCAAAGCGAGACAGTAGGCTGCCGAGGCGCTCGCTAAAAATACTCTTCAGATCAATCTGAGGGTAGACGGCAAGAGTTCAAATCCCCTGCTATGGTGGGAAATATAGCCCTACAGATTACAACTATAGGTTATTATGAATGCTTGGCGCGATCGATTCAATCAATTTACAGGTCAAACTAGATTGGCAGTTTGCCGGGTGTTCGTTCACCTAACAGGCGAAGAAGTTGCACCGCTATTAGGAGTTCTCAACCGCACCGCCAGACAAGCAATTGATGCCGATGGCGACATAGTAGTTTTAGGAGAAGGTCTTGTAGAAATTTGCAATCACCTGTTGCAGTACGACAACTACTGGCAATCAGCCGCCAATGAAGGCGATGTTTTTTGGAATGAAGGCGAAGCGGGCGATTATGTGGATGAACTTTTCATTGATTCAGCCGATCGCTATCTCAGCGAGCCTCAATACAGCACATCTGTTTATGATAAAAATTCCCCCTTGTCTTTGCCGGTAACTAGAAATATCGTCGTGATGCTGACAGTTGCGTATGAAGGCGAAGTTCCTGCCCTAGAAACTGACCTTGCTGACATCAGCGCGCTGAAAGTCGGTTTAAAAGCACTGATTAATTTACATTACCAAGAAAGGCTCCGAGCTGTGCAAGTTCACTTTTCTCCCGCACAGTTGGGAGACGAACTTACCAACGACCAAGTGTTGGTCAATTTCCCAGAACTTATTCCCCTTTAAGGAAGGAGTAATTAGTTATTAGTTATTAGTTATTAGTTATTAGTTATTTGCGGTGCCCAGAGCGGAGTCGAAGGGTTATTTGCTACCAATGCGCGATGCCCGATGCCCAATGCCCAATTACCAATTACTATTTATGATGCTGCGAAAACTGACAATTTATTTAATGGCTTTAACTTTTTTGTGGACGGCAACCGGCTGCGGTTCACCTCGCACACAAACTTCTACAAATCCTGCTGGAAATCCAAATATTAACACAGTGCGTCCTGCACCAAATAATAACTTGAGTCAAGGTCAATATCCCGTACAGCAAGCTACCTACGACGATGCTGATGGCGAATACAGTTTAATGTTGCTGAATACTCCCCCCGGCAGTCCCCCAGTTTACCGCACTAGGGATTTGCAAATGGCTCGCTTAACAGATGAAGAAATATCGGCAGGCAAGAAAAGTTATCTCAATCTGGATAACAATCAAGCGGTTTTGCATTTGACAGAAGATTTTAAAATTGAGTACGTTCACAACGTTACCCAAACTGTTCCTAATCCTCAAACAGGTCAGCCACAAACCGTAGTAGTGCGGCAGCAATCTGGCTTCTGGGCACCGTTTGCTGGAGCTGTGGCCGGTCAGGCGATCGGCAGTTTGTTATTTAGACCGCGATATTATATGCCGCCAGTCTATCAGCCGGGGATTATGACAGGATATGGTGGCTATGGTAATACTTACAGCCAAGCTGTTCAGCAGTATCAAACTCGGTATCGAACTCCGCCTCCGGCTGTGAGAAACCGTCAAGTTTTAAGGACGACCGGCCGCTTGCGATCGCCCACATATAACCAGCCCGTAAGACCCTCAGCACGGCCAAATGGCAATCGATCAACCGGTTCGGGTTACGGTGGCAGCACTTTGAGGCGATCGCGGCAGCCTCGTCAAAATCAAAACAAGCGGCAGCCGAGTTTTGGTAGTGGCAGGAATTCTCGTCAACCGCGTCGGAGTCGCTCTTTCGGGGGCAGAAGGCGCTGAGTTGAAGAGTACAAAAATCAGCAACTGAGATCGGTAAAAGTTGATTTTATCTATCCTCCCGATGCCACGCCGCCGCAAGTATTGACAGTGAGAACTTTGGAATAGTTGATTTAGCCTTCTCTGTTTCCCCCAGACCCAAAAAATATGTGATTTAATTTCTACATTGGTATGTAGGTGACAATATGTCTTCTTCACAACCCCCGTCAGGGGAAAGAAACCCTCTAGGATTGGATGAATTGATTGCTATCTTGGTTGCCTTCGGCACGATGGGAGCAATTTTATTTTGGGTAACAGGTAAAAATCCCGATCGATTGAATGCCAGAAATTGGCAATTTCCAGCCGTTTTCTCTCAACCTGCGGTTACGCCCGCGAGTCCGGGAATATTAACACCCGAATCGCCAAGTTCGGATTTGCGATCGCCCGCTACAACCCCCGTTCCCTCAAAACCGGATGTCGCACCTGTGGCACCTTTAGGCCCGGTTTTACCGCAAACTCCTCCGGTGGGTGTAATCGTTGTTCCTGCCAAGCCAATTGCGCGATCGATTCCCAATCCAGCAATTACCAAACCGAAAGCGGATAAACCCAAAGCCGATAAACCCAAAGTTGGGCCCGTTATACTCTCGGATGTTCCAGACAAATATTGGGCGCGTCCGTTCATTGTAGCTTTAGTCGATCGCAAAATCTTTACTGATTTCACCGACAGCAAATTTCGTCCCGACGAACCGATGACGCGAGCCGAACTAGCGCGCTTGATTCAGCGAATGTCCGACGACAAAAAGCCGATCCGAAAATCGATTGATTTTAAAGACGTAAAAGAGAAGAGTCCTGTCGCTCCGGCGATCGACCACACCGTCAAAACTGGATATCTTAAAGGATACCCAAACAATGAGTTCCGTCCCGACAAAAATATTCCCCGCGTGGAAGTCATCGCAGCATTGGCGAGCGGTTTGAGCCTGAAACCATCAACAAAAACAACCAAAACTTTACAAGTTTATACAGACAGGGCAAAAGTGCCGAAATGGGCAGTTAACAAAGTAGCATCAGCCACGGAAGCTGGCATTGTTGTCAACCACCCGAAGCGCGCACTTTTGCAGCCTAATAGAACAGCAACTCGAGCTGAAGTAGCAGCCATGATTTACCAAGCTATGGCCAAAAAAGGTCAAGTGCCTGCTAAGTCTTCTGAGTATGTTGTGAAGCCTGTAAAGTTGTCCAAGTAATATTTTAGGGGCGATGCTCAAAGCAACGCCCCACAATAACATTTAATCGCTCTTGTTTGTAGTCAGGACTGAAGCCCTAACTACGAAGCAGCTAAATTAATCTTGAAACACCATAATACTGCCCGAATAGCAAGCTACCCAAACCTGATTTGTTTCCGAATCGTAAGTAATCCCGATCGGACTTGAATTAACCTTCACTGTTTGCAGCACTTTCATATCGCTCGTCCTAACTTTGCTAACAGTATTCGAGAAATAGTTGACCACATAAAGCAGTTTTCCCTGATCGGAAATTGTCATGCTGCGAGGTGCTTTTCCCGTCCTAACTTTGTCCACAACTTTACCAGTTTTTAGGTCAATTTTTGCCACATTTCCTTCACCATTTAGAGTGGCATAAAGATACTTTCCGTTGGGATCTATCGTCAAGTGACGCGGCGCATTGCCAATATTTCTCAGCCATTCTACCGAAAAGTCTATGAGATTGACTTTCGCAATATTGGAAGAACCCATGATGGCAACATAGGCATTTTTTGAGTCGGGAGTAACAACAATACCCCGAGGATATGCACCCAGTTTCACCCGCTCGACTTCGAGATTTTTATTGGTATCAACAACGCTCAAATCCCAACTACACCAATTGCTAGCGAGCGCGAAGCGATTGTCAGGCGACACAGCATTGAATTTCGGAACTGCACCTACAGGAATTACCTTTTCTATTTTCAAAGTTTGGGTATTGATGCGGTACAGAAAACTTTGGTCGTGTTTTGCCGCTGGAGAGCACCTGTCGGTTCCCGGATTGCTAAACCCCGATCCGTACATTTTGTAGTTGGAGACGTAGGCATATTTGCCATCGGTTGAAAAAGCCGCTTCTACGGGAGAACCTTTATAATTGCCTTTGAATTTAGAAAAGCCGAACTTCGACAAGTTTACTGTATCGGGAATAGTCTTGACTAAATTAAAGTTCCTGTCATAAACTGTGATTGTGTGGCGGTACATCATGTTTTGAGCAAAAAACAAGCCATCTCCCGAATAAACTATTGATTTGGGCGAGATGTTACCATAAATTGTTTTTTTCAAGGTCATTTTTCCTTGAGTGTTGTCGGGAGGATTTACTAGCCTTGTGGGTGGTGATTCACTTTCTTGATCCTCGGAATTTTCTGTTTTAAAAGGTGGCAAAGATGGTTCTTGAAATAGAGGTTCTTGGGCCTGAGTTTGAGTTTCCTCTTCGAGTTCGTTTGTGTTTTCTGTGGCGGTAGGAGATGGCGAAGATCGATCAACATTTGGCGCGATTTTTTCCGCAGCTTCAATACTCGCATCTTCCGGCGTACCTTTGAGCGCTGACAAGGTTTTAGGGCCGACAATTCCGTCAACTTTCAGATTGTTGTCTGCTTGAAACTTTTTCACTGCAGCCAGGGTGAGAGAACCGTAAAATCCTGTGGGCTGGCGGCGAAAATAGCCTGCGTTTTGTAGAGTTTTCTGAAGTTGGGCTACTTCCGGGCCTGAATCACCTTTTTTGATGGCGAGTGCGGGATTGACTAAATTGAAAATTGTGAGAGCGATCGTAAAGAAAAGTAAACGAGTCGAGGCTAAATTCAGGTGCATTTTTGAGTTTGTCGATCGAGTTTGACCCGCAGCCGCTTCCCAAGTTTCAGCTAAATGTAGGTAAGCCAGTCCGTCCATAGTTTTTACCGGGTATTTTTGGTGCTATGATACACCAGTTAATACCATTTGAGATTTGAGATTTGAGATTTGAGATTGGGAATGACTGATGCAATATGGGTTTGCAGCTTGCCTACAGTTGCATTCTTTTTTTAAACTTGTATAACTTTGATTAAAGGAAAAATCTTATTATAATCAAACTTAGGGTAAAATATCCGAGCAGTTTTGAGAGCAGTTTTTAATGGTGTAAGCAAGTAGGAGCGATCGACAATGTTGAGTTGGGAACAAACAGCCGCAGAATCACCGACAAAACAATCCCGCCAGACGTTGCTGTGGGACGGTGACGGGGGACTTTGCCAGCGGGCTTGGGTAGAAATCGATTTAGCAGCTTTAACTCACAATGTAAAACAGCTTAAAACGCTCTTATCTCCCCACACAGAACTGATGGCAGTTGTGAAAGCTGATGCTTACGGGCACGGTGCTGTTGCAGTCAGTCAAACAGCATTGCAAGCAGGTGCTAGTTGGCTGGGAGTGGCGACAATTCCCGAAGGAATAGAATTGCGAGAAGCTGGGATAGAAGCGCCGATTTTGCTGTTGGGTGCAACCCATACAGCGGCACAGGTAAAGGCGATCGCCCAATGGCACTTGCAGCCCACTATTTGTACTGCCAAACAAGCCCTAATTTTTTCGGAAGTTCTCGCCGATCTTAACCAATCTTTGCCAGTTCACGCTAAGTTAGATACGGGAATGTCTCGCTTGGGTACGCCCTGGCAGGAAGCAACAGAATTTGTACAATTAGTCAAGCGGTTGCCAAATTTAAAATTAGCCAGCATTTACTCTCACTTGGCGACAGCAGATAGTCCAGACCCCGCAGTTATGAGAGAGCAGCATCAGCGGTTTCAACGGGCGATCGAGCAAATTAAAATAGCAGGAATTAACCCCCCTCGCCTCCACTTGGCAAACTCTGCAGCAGCCCTCGCTGACCCGGCTTTGCACTACGATTTAGTGCGAGTAGGTTTAGCTACTTACGGTCTTTATCCAGCGCCTCACTTGGAGTCGAGATCCAATTTAAAGCCCGCAATGCAGGTAAAAGCTAGAGTAACGCAGGTGAAAACAATTGAAGCAGGAACCGGAGTCAGTTACGGCTATCAATTTATAGCTGGGCGCCCGACACTGATTGCCGTAATTGGTATCGGCTATGCAGATGGTATTCCCCGCAATCTTTCTAATAAAATGCAGGTTTTAGTTAGGGGTCAATTCGTGCAGCAAGTGGGAGCCGTGACGATGGATCAATTAATGCTGGATGTAACCGATATTCCCGATTTAGAAGTTGGTGAAGTGGTGACTCTGTTGGGTAAAGATGGGGAAAATCAAATTAGTGCTGACGATTGGGCCGCGACTTTAGGAACTATTTCCTGGGAGATTCTCTGCGGTTTTAAACACCGATTGCCCCGCGTAGCAGTACACTATTAACAATAGTCCGGCAGGGGTTTAAACCCCTGCCTCATAGCAAAAGTCGGTTTAAACCGACTCAAGAGTTTGAAGGATAAAATTATCGACTTTAGTCCTCTTTTAGAGGACTTCCGCTATGAGACAGGGGTTTTCAACCCCTGTCGGACTCTCGGAATAAGCGATAAGACTGAGACTGCAATTTTCAATTTTCCATTCCCAATTCCCAATTGATATGACAGTTATTCAGACGTTTTTACCAATAGCCCAAACTTTTTATTCCCAGCTAAATGCAGAAAGAACACAAGCCTTGGAAGTAGCCCAAGAATTCTCGAAAAGATTCGTGGAATTGGGGTTTAAAATTGTACCTCAACTGCTGTGGGCGATCGGCATTTTGTTAATTACGCGATTTGCGATCGACTTTGCCGGGCGCGTGACTCGCCGAGCACTGAGTCGCACCGAAGCCACGCTGCGGAAATTCTTAGTTCAAGCTGCTGAAATTACGATTTTGGTAGTGGGAGTAGTCGCCGCTTTGAGTCAGTTGGGAATTCAAACTACCAGTGTGGTGGCGGTGGTGGGTGCAGCGGGTTTGGCGATCGGTTTAGCGTGGCAAAATACTTTGTCGCACTTTGCTGCTGGGGTAATGTTGATTAGTTTGCGGCCCTTTGAAGTCGGAGATGGGATCGAAGCTGGCGATGTTAAGGGAGTGGTGGACAGCATCGGGATTTTTTCAACAACCGTGGTGACAGACGATCTCATAAAAATTATTGTCCCGAACAATCAGTTGTTTAACGGTACATTGAAAAATACAACGGCAATGGGAACGAGGCGAGTAGACTTGAAGATTGATATTGGCGATCGGCCGATCCGTCCAACTGTAGCTGAGTTATTAGAAATTGCCCACTCTCACCCGCTGGTGTTGGAGAATCCGCCCCCGACTTGTTTGGTGGCCGAGATTACTCCCGATACAACTATTTTATCTCTCCGGCCTTGGTGCGCGTCGGTGGCTTACGAACAAGTGCGATCGCAAGTTCAACAATATGTCAAAGAGGCAATGGATGCCGACAAAAATCAAGAACAATAGATATAAATCTCAAATCTAAAACCCAAAATTTATCCGAGGTATTTCCCATGAGCAAGTGGTATCCGCAGCAAATTTTGCAAGAACCCGGTGTCAGAATCACCGCAACCGAGAAACAAACAATTCTCAGCAAATTTCCGCCTCCAGACGAAAACGGTGAAATCTATGCCGACGGCGTTTTTGAAGGCGGCGGCGTGCGCGGAGTTGCGTTTTTAGGAGCACTCAGATGCTGTAGCGATTTGGGAATCCAGTGGCGAAAATTGGCCGGCACTTCGGCAGGTGCAATTACTGCCGCTGTATTGGCAACCGACTTGTCAATAGATGATTTAGAGGAAATTTTAGGACAGCTCGATTACAGCATATTTTTAACTCAAAAAAATAGTCCTCTAATTTTAAACGGCGACCCCGCCGACGACTTGCAATCTCCTGCTTGGACGCTGCTTTTCCTAACAGTTAGCCGTCAGATGGGAGAATATTCGGCGCAGCCGTTCCGGCAGTGGCTGGAAACAATGCTTGGTCGAGGTAAATTGCACACTTTTGCCGATGTCAAACAAATCGTAAAAGACCGGGAATTAAAAGTAGTAATATCCAACCTATCTCGCGGTGAAATGTTGGTGCTGCCCGACGACTTACACCGACGCGAATCAACGGATTCCGATCCTTTGTACGAGCAGTTGCGACTCCAAAGTGCTGAACATTTTAGCGTTGCTGAAGCCGTTCGGTTGTCGATGAGTATTCCCCTATTTTTTGAACCGGGAAAACTCGGCGATGACTTAATTGTAGATGGCGGAATTTTGAGCAATTTCCCCCTGTGGATTTATGACAAACAATCCGTCGGTTCGACTCCCGCTATGCCACGCTGGTTTACCTTTGGGTTTCGATTAGTCGATACCGGAATTGAGACTAAAGTTAATATTGATACTCCGCTGTCCATGCTGGCGGCGATGTTCAGAACGATGATGAAAGCAAGAGACCGCTATCACCAGCGAGAAATGGATAAGGGCAGGGTGATTAATATTGATGTGACTGAAGCTGGGGTGACGACGACGGACTTTAATCTCGATGGCGATCGCAAGGCTCACCTGTACCGCTTGGGGTATTTGTATACTAAGAGGTTCTTTTTGAGTTCCAATTTTAGTTGGGAAAAGCACTTGAAGGCTAGGGGCTTTGGGGAGTAGGTTTCGAGTCTGGAGTTGGGCCAGAGGCGGATATTAGGGAAAATCTGCCTTTTGCCTCCGGCGGAAAGTATACAGAGTAAGGGATTGAGGAATTTTTCAATTAGGGGTTGGCAAGAAGAAGATGTGTGTGCTATAGTTAGTTACTGTCATCCTGGAGAGGTGGCTGAGTGGTCGAAAGCGGCAGATTGCTAATCTGTTAAGGGTGTTAACATCCTTCGAGGGTTCAAATCCCTCCCTCTCCGTTCTATTTAATCATTAGCGTCATTATTAATTATCTGGGATAATATAAATATCCTCTTTTGCGATCTGGGTGTGCCGAATTGCATAAGAACGACTCTATAGCATCTAAGCCTGGAATGACTTGAGCAAGTCAAATACTTTCAAATCCTACCACCATTTGTCGAACGTTTTCTCGCAACGCTGGCACAAAATATCCCCCTTCCTGCGCGAATAAGGTGGGTAGTTTGAGAGATCGAATCATTCTTCCGATCGCATAGTAAGAACAGGACTCAAGCTCAAAACAACCCAGTGGATCGCTTTTAAACGTATCAAAGCCAGTCGCCACGATCAAGGCTTCTGCGCCAAACTCCAATACTTTATTTCCAGCGGTATTGAGGGCTTCTAGGTAAGCAATCTCATTCGTCCCAGCCGGCAATGGCAAGTTCACATTAGAACCTTCGCCTTGTTCAAAGCCGGTTTCTTGTGCAAAGCCTGAATAGAAAGGATAAAAGTTACTTGGATCGCCGTGAATTGAGACTGTCAACACATCATCACGGTGATAGAAAATCTGTTGTGCGCCGTTACCATGATGCATATCTATATCGAGAATAGCAACGCGGCTAAATTGCTTACGCAGAGCTTGAGCCGCGATCGCCACATTGTTCAAAAAGCACATTCCCATTGCCATATCTTGGCAAGCGTGATGACCACTGGGTCTACATAAAGCATATACAGCTAATTCTCCACTTTTTAATCGAGCTGCTGCTTCAATCACCGTAGACACACTTCCTAGGGCGTTGCGCCACGTATTTTCTCCAATTGGTGCTGCTGCATCACCGATATACCAACCGGCTAGAGCAACGGGGTGTTGATTAAATCGGGTGATATGTCGGTTTGGAGAGATATTAGGAAATATTTCAGCACTAGAACTCGGCATTTTTGACCACTTCGCCCAAGCACCTTGGAGATAGTCAATATACTTGCCATCATGGACAGACAAGATCAATTCATGCAAATTGGATTCGCCACATTCTGGTAATGACGCAACCTCTATAGAACATTCTGCCTCGATTAAACCCAAATGGATTTGTTGCCCTCTTTGTGCAACGTCGTAATGGCTCACAAAATGACCTCTATAGAGCATTTGCAAAGGTCCCTGAGCTTCAAAGTATGGGCTAATGATGGCTTTCATATTCCGCTTCCATAATTATTCCTCGTTGCAAAAGCGAAGCAATTTTTGTGTAACTCCTGCCTAGTCTAATTAAGTGCTTTCATCGCTTCGACAAATTGCCGCGAGATAAAAGGCAAAATCTCTTCATTCTTGCTATTCTCTTTCCCTTCTGTAAATACAACCAACAAATACGGCCGCAAGCCCGATATTTCAATATAAGCAGCATCGTGACGAACTTGAGTTGTCAGCCCCGCTTTTGACCACAATTTTGCTGATTCTGGCAATCCGCCGCCTAAAAAACCTGTAACTTGATTTTCGGGATCTGCCTCTAATTCTGCTGGGTCTAAACTGCGTTTCATTAAACCCATCATTTCTTGCGATGCTTGGGCAGAAACAGCTACGCCGCCGATTATAGTGTGCAGCAAACGCGCCGCTGCATTTGTGGTCAGCATATTTCTATTTTCCATTAATTCTCCCAGAACTGCTCGCTCGCGACCGTAGGGGCCGTCACACCAGGTTTTCTGATTGACGTTAATATTTTCTAATTCTGGCCAATCCAATGATTGAAAGTAACGGTTGACGAGGTTTCGCTGCTGTTTCCAAGTTTCAAAGGGGCCTGGTGATAATTCTGGGCCGCTGGTGGTGCCGGTGAGCGCGTCTACTACTAAACTGGTGGCGTCGTTGCTGGAATCAACTATCATATCTCGGACGGCGCGTTCTAATTCTGGCGATGTTTGAATCATGCCTTTTTGCGCCCATTCCCAGATGGCAACGAGGTAGAATAATTTGACGATGCTGGCGGGATAAATTCGTTCGGAAGCTCTAGCGCTAAAACCTCGCGGTTGATATTTCCAAAATTCTTCTGGACTCAGGGCGCCGCCTGTATTGACTCGCACCGGCGGATCGTAGACTATCCAGGTAATGGCTGTACGATCGCCACTTAATCCTGTAAATTCTGACAATGCGGAGTCTATAATGCTACTGCCGAGGTTTTCTAATTGTTCGTCTTTGTGAAAAAATGTCATGGTTAATGGCTGACGGTTAACGGTTAACGGCTAGCAGCTAATGGCAATCTATCGTTAAATGCGTACAATAAATGCGAACAATTAACAGCAAACAATGAGCAATTAGCAATGGCCAATTATCAATTATCTGATGTTGTGGAGTACCGGGCCCGATCGCACATAAATATTTACGATTCCCCAAAGTGCGATCGATTGGCAACTCAAGCAGCGCTGGGGCGACATTTGCGAGTAGTTGATCCCCCCCTTATGAAGGGAGGGAGAAATGGCATAGACTCGGTTGTTCAGGGGGATACAACGGCTGTGATGGTGCGGCTGTGCGAAGATGATTATCCGGGATGGCTGGATATTCGAGATGTTGAGTTGCTCGATTTGGCAGAAACAGTGTATCATCCTCTGGTGCTTTCTGAGGTGGAAGTTAGGGAAAAATTGCCCATTGCAATTACTTTTGCTCGCGAGGCTATGCACCAATCCAATTATTATCTTTGGGGCGGCACAGTGGGGCCAAATTATGATTGTTCGGGCTTGATGCAGGCGGCGTTTGTGGCTGCGGGCATCTGGTTGCCGAGGGATGCTTATCAGCAGGAAGCTTTTACTAAACCTGTTAGTATTAGTGCTTTAGAACCGGGGGATTTAGTATTTTTTGGTACGCCAGAAAAAGCAACTCATGTAGGATTGTATATCGGAGATAATCGCTACATTCATAGTTCGGGACAAGCACAAGGTCGCAACGGTATCGGTATCGATGTTTTGTCGGATGATGGCGATCGAGTCAGTCAAGCTTATTACCAGCAATTGCGGGGATATGGTAAAGTTGTGGCAAGTTATCAACCTAATTAGTGGTTGACGGTTGACTGTTGACTGTTGACTGTTAATATTATCGAATAAAAAAATGGACGCTGCATTATTTTTGGAAAAATTGGCTGCACAGCAGGCTGGCTCTGAGGTTGTTCTCGACGTTTCAGTGGTGGTGCCGGTGTATAATGAGGTGGAAAGTTTGCCTCATTTGATTGAGGCGATCGCCTCTTCTATCCAACCATCTGGACTCAGCTATCAAATTATTTGTGTAGATGACGGTTCTAAGGACGGTTCTGCTGAACTTCTCCAGCAGTTAGCCAGCACTCGCGATGACCTTTGTGCTGTAATTTTGCGCCGCAATTACGGGCAAACTGCTGCCATGTCTGCAGGTTTCGATCGCGCTCGCGGCCGTGCTATTGTTACCCTAGACGGCGATTTGCAAAATGACCCTGCTGATATTCCGCTATTGTTGGCAAAGTTAGATGAAGGCTACGATTTAGTTAGCGGCTGGCGCAAAAATAGGCAAGACAATACTATTAGCCGGTTGATTCCTTCTAAAATTGCGAACTGGTTAATTGGTCGCGTTACAGGCGTAACTTTGCACGACTACGGCTGTTCTTTGAAGGCTTATAAATCCGAGTTGGTAGCAGACTTGAATCTCTACGGGGAATTGCACCGCTTTTTGCCAGCGTTGGCATTTATTGAAGGGGCGAGAATTGCAGAACTGCCGGTGCGACATCACGCCCGCCGTTTCGGTCAAAGTAAGTACGGAATTTGGCGGACTTTTCGGGTGTTGATGGATTTGTTAACTATTTCTTTTATGAAAAAGTTCCTGACTCGACCGATGCACGTTTTTGGACTTTTGGGACTGAGTTCTATGACGTTGGGAACGGTTTTAGGGGTTTATTTGACAGTCTTAAAATTTGCTTTTGGTCAAAGTATTGGCAATCGTCCTTTGCTGATTTTGGCTGTGGTTTTACTGTTAACTGGCGTGCAGTTATTTTGTTTTGGTTTGCTGGCGGAAGTGATGATGCGGACTTATCACGAGTCGCAGGGAAAACCGATTTATCGGGTGCGCGAGGTGTTTGGTTCTAAATAAGGGGTTGATCCAAATTATACTCGATGACAAAAAGAGGAAAAGTTTTGAGTTTTAAGTTAAATCATTTAAAACTAAAAACTCAAAACTACTTCCTAATCTTCAATTCTCCCATCTAAAATCTAAAATCTAAAATCTAAAATTGATTGACTTTTTGAGCTTGTCGGAGAGATTGAATAGTTGCGATCGCGTGTTCGGCGACTGCATCTATTTCTGCTTCGGTATTGAATCGGCCAATGCCAAACCGAATTGAAGCATAAGCTAATTTGTCCGATCGCCCGATCGCTGCTAAAACATGAGATGGAGATATTTTCGCAGAAGTGCAAGCAGATCCCGAAGAAACTGCCGCCGCCGGTTGCAAACCCAACATCAATGCTTGACCGTCAACGCCACCTACACTAATATTGAGATTCCCCGGCAATCTCTTCGTAGCGTGACCGTTGAGAAAAACATCGCCCAATTCACTCAAATTTTCCCACAAACGCTGTCGCAAATTAACCACTCGTTCTGTTTCCGACGGCATTTCTGCAATTGCCAATTCTACTGCTTTGGCAAACCCAACTATTTGCGGTGGGTAGAGAGTTCCAGATCGCATTCCCCGTTCGTGCCCTCCTCCGTGCATTTGCGGCGCTAGCTGCACTCTCGGTTTGTTGCGGCGGACGTAGAGAGCACCGATCCCTTTTGGCCCGTAGATTTTGTGGGCTGTCAAGGACATTAGATCGATATTCATCTCCTCTACGTCGAGGGGAATTTTGCCGATCGCCTGTGCCGCATCTGTGTGAAAAATAATGTCATTTCCGCGACAAATTGCAGCAATTTCTGCGATCGGCTGGATAACGCCAATTTCGTTGTTAGCCGTCATCACTGAAACTAAAATTGTCTCGGCCCGAATCGCTTTGATCAAATCGCCTATATCAATCAGCCCGTCGCTTTTCACGGGTAAAACAGTAATGTCAAACCCCAATTTTTGTAAATAGGTACAGGGGTCAAGAATTGCATTGTGTTCGGTTTTTACTGTGATAATGTGCTTTCCTTTACTGAAATAAGCCTCGGCGATGCCTTTGATCGCTAAGTTATTTGCTTCGCTTGCACCGCTGGTAAAAACAATTTCTTCTGGGGAGGCGTTGATCGCTTCTGCTATGATTTGTCGTGACTGTTTTACCGCTGCTTCTGCTTCCCAGCCGTAGACGTGATTGATACTGGCTGCGTTGCCGAATTGTTCGGTGAAATACGGCAGCATCGCATCAAGTACCCGTTGATCTACGGGGGTTGTGGCGTGGTTGTCGAGGTATATAGGACGTGCGGACATAGTGCAGTTTTGGGTGAAAAAAGTGTTAGGTTTATTGTAGACGAGCCTCTTGTTCTACTACAAAACTTTATAATTAACAAATATTTGTAAAGATTTATGCGAGCTGACATTCAGGGATTAGAAATTACTCTCGGTGAGCTCAAGCACCTCACCGGCGCCGGGCCCGATCGCGTATATCGGCCGCCGACAGCGACTAAGTTTGCCCGCGAAGCTTTGAAAACTGTCGGTTTAATTGTTTTGGTTCTCATCAGTTGTTGGCTGCTGGTTGCGATATTTCCTAGAGCTTATTTGTTGTGGTTCGCCCTCCACTTGGTTGCGATAGTCGGTTTAATCCTTGAGGATGCGTGGAAAATTCGATGCAGTCGGCAAAACAAAGATTTAATCAATCTTTTTGATGATGTCGATCGCTATAATGGTATAATCGAAGCGATCGCCATTAATGATCAGATAGAAGATGCTGGAAATGCGGAAGTCAAAATCGGCGATCGAGCAAAAGTTATTGAAGCCTTGCAGCTAATCAGAGACGATTTAGTTCGAGCTTTGAAAACCGAAAGAATTCTCAGAGAAAACAAAAAATTTGTCGATACTAACTCCGAATTGTTTGCCAATAATTTGAGAACTTTGAATGCCCTGCAAATTAGCGATCGAGCCAGCGAACAAGGACGATTGCTCAACGAAGCTTTGCAGGTAGCCGTGGAAGTTCAAGCAGAAATGAAAAAGTTGCAAGATCGAAACGCTGCTAATTTTAAAAATGGCAAAACTTAGTAGCGAACACGGCTGCGTGCGCCTCTTCCCCCGTAGCAATATGCAGCTTACTTAACGGATGTAACTCAAACATATTCTCCAAATTATAAGTTATGAGAATTGTAAAAAAAATATCATAACTATTGTAAATTTTTTCCTGTTACGTAACAGGTAAGGATATCTTGGAAAGGTGACGTTAACAACCAGGTCATATCATTTCCGGTTACACCGGAATGATGTTGACTGTTGACGGTTGACTGTTGACGCCGTGAACAGTGAACAGTGAACAGTCAACAGTGAACTCGAATTTACTATTCCGATGCTAACGGATTTGATATCAGTATGTCTTCTGCCAAACCCAAGATTATAGTTCTCGACGACGATCCGACTGGTTCTCAAACCGTGCACAGTTGCTTGCTGCTGACACGTTGGGACGAAGACACCCTGCGTTTGGGGCTGCGTGACAAGTGCCCGATTTTCTTCATACTGACAAATACTCGATCGCTAACTCCCGAAAAAGCAGCCTCCGTCACCCGCGAAGTGTGCCAAAATCTAAAAAGGGCGATCGCCAGCGAAAAAATCGAAGACTTCCTAATAGTTAGCCGTTCCGATTCTACCCTGCGCGGTCACTATCCCATCGAAACCGACGCGATCGCCGAAGAACTTGGCCCCTTCGACGCCCATTTTCTAATTCCCGCCTTTTTTGAAGGAGGGAGAATTACCCGCAACAGCGTACACTACCTAATAGTTAACAGCGTCGAAATACCAGTACACCAAACCGAATTTGCCAAAGATTCAGTCTTCGGCTACAGTCACAGTTACCTGCCAGACTATGTAGAAGAAAAAACCAAAGGTCGCATCCCCGCTGATGCAGTCGATCGCATTTTACTCGCAGACATTCGCTACGGAAGTTTAGATCGACTGATGGAGATGAAAGACAACCAATGTGCAGTTGTTGACGGCGAAAGCCAAGGCGATTTAGACACATTTGCCAAACACATTCTCGCGGCAGCCAGTCAAGGCAAAAAGTTTTTATTCCGTAGCGCGGCGAGTATTTTAACATCCTTAGCTAACCTCGGCCCGCAGCCAGTAGCAGCCGACGAAATGGCAAAATATGTGAGGGATGGCAAACCCGGTGCAGTAATAGTTGGTTCCCACGTTAAGAAAACTACTGAACAATTGGAGCGCTTGTTAAAAGAACCCAATATAGTTAGCATTGAAATAGATGTATCTCACTTGCTAGAAGATTCACCAGAGTATCGCACCCAAATGCTCGATGAAATTCTAGAAAAAGCCAGCACTGCTCATGCCGATGGCAAAACGCCTGTAATTTATACCAGCCGCAAGGAACTCGAATTTGAAAATACCGAAGTCCGATTAAAATTTGGAGAGGCGGTTTCTGCTTTATTGATGGATATCGTGCGGGGACTGCCCACAGATATCGGGTTTTTGATTAGCAAGGGCGGCATTACTTCTAATGATGTCTTGAGTACAGGTTTGTCGCTAAAAAGTGTCAGGCAAATCGGTCAAATTATCGCAGGTTGTTCTGTGGTGAAAACCGAGGCTAATCATCCTCTGTTTCCCAATTTACCAGTTGTTTTGTTTCCGGGAAATGTGGGGGATAGCCATGCTTTGGCTACGGTTTACAAGCGGCTGAGTAAGTAGTATAGCTCGTTGAATCGCTGATTAACCCAGATGAATTTAGCTTCAAGTCAGGGAGGATAATGTTCATCTGCGGTTGGTCGATGGGTTTCAAAGCTCGATCGAACTTTAGGGCAACTGCCACTGCACGGTCACTTCAAAAAAAATCTCTAGCCTACTTTTTCTTTGCCAAATCCACCCAACTATGATACAATAGAGAGTCTGTCTGTAACTAAAGCCGATCGCCCCATCTCCAAATCCCCCCTCAGCATTCGCTGTCCAAAAAATCAAATTTAGGAAAAAAAATTAAGGCAGAACTCTACATATAGAGCCAACAGCGCAACAGTTACTGCTATCAGTAGCGTTTCCAGCTTGTACCCGCCTAAATTTTAAAATTAAGTAGAAATTTCCACATAGTAATTTTCAGCTCAAAGGATTAGCATATAAGGGTGACAGAACATTATCATCCCCTAAACTCATTAAAAGATGGCCATTGGTTCAAGCTGATCTGTGGGGCGAGCTTTCAACATCTGCCTGCTGTACGGAATCTCACCTTGGCTTACACCTTAGCAGGCGCTGACTGTATCGATGTCGCGGCAGATCCCGCCGCCGTCGCCGCAGCGAAAGAAGCCCTACAAGTTGCCAGCGAAATACAGGCAAGAACTCAAAACCGCAGGTTTGGCGGCAAAGGGTTGCCGTTGCTGATGGTGAGTTTAAACGATGGGGAAGACCCGCATTTTCGCAAAGCCGAATTCAACCCAGCCGATTGTCCCGTGGACTGCTGGCGGCCGTGCGAAAAAATATGTCCAGCCGAAGCAATAGTTTTTCAGAGTGCTGGCAGTGGTTTTTCCGGGGTGATAGACCAGCAATGCTATGGCTGCGGTCGCTGTCTGCCGATTTGTCCGAGCCAACTAATTTATACTCGTTCTTACGTGTCTGCTCCCGCCGCGATCGCACCTTTAATCTTGCAATCCGGTGCGGATGCCCTAGAAATCCACACACAAGTAGGCAGAGAGGCAGATTTTGCGCGACTTTGGTCGAGCATAGCTCCCTGGGTCGGTCAACTCAAGGTAATAGCAATTAGTTGCCCCGATGGAGACGGTTTGATTGATTATTTGCGGACACTCTATCAAATAATTTCCCCCCTTCCTTGTCCCCTAATTTGGCAAACCGACGGTAGGCCGATGAGCGGAGATATCGGAACAGGAACTACTAGAGCCGCAGTCAAACTCGGTCAAAAAGTTTTGGCTGCCCAGTTGCCGGGATACGTGCAACTTGCAGGCGGCACTAATGCTCACACTGTCAGCAAACTCAGAGCCGGCGGACTGCTTTTGGATGGCGGGAAAAATTTGTCAGTTCCCCCTGTCTCATACATAGCAGGTGTAGCTTACGGCAGCTATGCCAGGGTTTTGCTATCGCCAATTTTAGAACAGTTAGAAACAATGCAGACCGATCGAGCTTATGCCGTTCCGGTGGCACTCGCGCGGCCAGCAGCCGGAGTTCAAACATCTCGGCTACCTCAGCTCGAAGCCGTCCCAGAACTTCTCTCGGAGGCCGTGAGTTTAGCTCGTTCTCTAGTTTCCCAGCTCAAAAGTCAGTTGACAGTTGACAGTTGACAGTTGTCAGTTGTCAGTTGTTAGTTGATAGTTGTCAGTTGTTAGTTGACAGTTGTTAATCAAAAAAAAAACTGAAAACTGATAACTAACAACTGTAGTTCGCGATCGCACTTGCGCCCTCAGAAACCCGGTTTCTTAGTATATTTCTCGTTTTTCGACGCAAAACTCGTAGAAACCGGGTTTCCACGCACCGATGCGTAATCAATGAACAGACAACTGTCAAGCGGTCAACTGAAAACTGAAAACTGAAAACTGAAAACTGTCAAGCGGTCAACTGTCAACTGTCAACTGAAAACTGTCACCGAACACACCGAGGCGAATGCAGATTACAGACGACCTCAACAGATTATTAGAAATCGTGCCAGACGAGATCCGGCAGCCCCTAGAGCAGCACCCGCAGCGCAACAATCTCATTGAGATTGTCATGGATTTGGGCCGCCGACCAGAAGCTCGTTTTCCATCCTTGGCCGAACATCTTTCCCAAACACCGATTTCCAAGGCAGACCTCAGCTATTGCATCGAGCGAGTCGGCCACTTCGGCGGCGACAATCGAGCCGGTATCGAGCAAACCCTGCACCGAATTAGCGCCCTTCGCAACCGCAGCGGCGAGATTATCGGCTTGACATTGAGGGTGGGCCGCGCTGTGTTCGGGACGATCGGCATTATCCGCGATTTAGTGGAAACCGGTCAGTCAATTTTGATGCTCGGCCGCCCCGGTGTTGGCAAAACCACGGCCCTGCGAGAAATTGCCCGCGTGCTTGCCGATGACTTGGAAAAACGAGTGGTAATCATCGACACCTCCAACGAAATCGCCGGAGATGGAGATATTCCCCACCCAGCGATCGGCAGAGCTCGCAGAATGCAAGTTTCCCGTCCCGAACTCCAGCACCAAGTCATGATCGAAGCAGTGGAAAACCATATGCCCGAAGTGATCGTGATTGACGAAATCGGCACGGAGCTCGAAGCTTTGGCGGCTCGGACGATCGCGGAAAGGGGGGTGCAATTGGTCGGTACCGCCCACGGGAACCGCATCGAAAACTTGATGAAAAACCCGACTCTGGCAGACTTAATTGGGGGAATCCAAGCGGTGACGCTAGGAGATGACGAAGCAAGGCGACGCGGTTCTCAAAAGACAGTTTTGGAGCGCAAATCACCGCCTACTTTTGAAATTGCCGTCGAAATGCTCGAACGCCAGCGCTGGGTAATCCACGAGCGAGTGTCAGATTCGATCGACAGTTTGCTGCGGGGACGCGAACCGAACCAGCAAATCAGAAGCGTCAGCGACAGTGGAGAAGTAATTATCGAGCGCGAATCAGTATCTCCCCCCGCGCGGTTCCCAGGGATGCCAGCTTCGGGCGGCCCCGCTGCGGTATCAGCAATGCGGCCAGTCACACCGATTTCTGGGTGGCGGAGTGCCGGCAAAATGGTGCCGATGCCCCCTCAAGGCGAAAAATTCGCAGCAGCTAACAGCGCGCCGGTGGCTCCTGAGACTCGGTATTTCGAGCAACTCCTCGAAGAATCTCTGTCCGTGGAACCAGTACCGCAGCACCGGGGACGTTATTCCCAGAATGTCGGCCCTAACGGCGAAGATTTGCCCCTCCACGTTTATCCTTACGGCATAGCTCGCCACCAGCTCGAACAGGTGATTTCGACGCTGAACCTGCCGGTGCTGCTGACGAAGGATATTGAAAGTGCTGACGTGGTTTTGGCTTTGCGATCGAACGTTCGGAACCAGTCGAAATTGAGGCACTTGGCCAAAACTCGCCAAGTTCCCCTGCACACAATTAAGGCCGGCACTATTCCCCACGTAGCGAGAGCTTTGCGGCGCCTGTTGGACATGGATGACCCAGGTACCCCGGAAGTGGCAGACCTCGCCTTATTCGCCCGCAGCGGTTCTTCTGATGAGCTCGAAGCTCTCGAAGAAACGCGCTTAGCAGTCGAGCAAATTGTCATTCCGAAGGGACAGCCGGTGGAACTCCTGCCCCGTTCTCCCAACGTCCGCAAAATGCAGCACGAACTTGTGGAACACTATCACCTGAAATCCCATAGTTTTGGGGAAGAACCCAATCGCCGCCTGCGGATATATCCAGCTTAAAGTTGGAGATTGGTGTCTTTGAAGGCAGAAGGTGGAAGACAGAAGGGATAATTTTTTCCTGGCTTCTGTCTTTTACTTTTTGCCTTTTTCCTTTAAGTAGCTGGCAATTTTCTGATATGATGTGGTGTGACACTGTTCTTGTTCAGGCGATCGGCTAAATTATCAATTTCTAATTTCCAATTCCCCAATTTCCCATTACCAATACTTCGACTACACGAGCTTACAAGTTCCCCAATTCTTAATAGTTCAGCTACGCACTTCCCTTCTTCGGCTCCCTTCGGCTTCGCGAACGGACGAGCCGCAGGCTAGCAGCTATGCTCAGCACAAACTCAGCACCAGCTCACTAAAAGTTCCCACTTCCCAAATTATTCAATGAATCTAACAGAGTTGACATGAATGATTCCATAGTTCAGCTATTTATTAACTTAATTACTACTGAGATTGGAGTGCGAATTAGATCCCAAGATCGAGCTGGTTTGTCTCATAAAATCATGATTCGGATGAGAGAAAAACAAATTGCAGAACCCGAAAAATATTATAAACTTTTAACCGTCAAAACTTTTGAAAGTAAAAATGAATGGGCAAAATTAGTATTGC
Source organism: Microcoleus sp. AT3-D2 (assembly GCF_036705715.1). NCBI lineage: Bacteria > Bacillati > Cyanobacteriota > Cyanophyceae > Oscillatoriales > Microcoleaceae > Microcoleus > Microcoleus sp. AT3-D2. The sequence continues at coordinate 33,395 of NZ_JAUBVE010000053.1, forward strand.
TATTAACAACAACTGAAAGTTATTTTATGCGAGACAAAGGACAGTTCGCTCTGTTAAACAGAGTGATTTTTCCTGAATTGATAAATCAGAAAAGAAACTTGCACAAGACCTTGGGAATGCAGCCGACGCTGCGAATCTGGAGTGCGGGCTGTTCCACTGGTGAAGAACCTTATTCTTTAGCTATTGTTTTAAAACAGTTGATTCCCGATTGGGAGCAATGGAAAATATTAATTTTAGGTACAGACATCAATGAAAAAGTAATCAAAAAAGCGCCCCAGGGAGTTTACAGTCATTGGTCGTTTCGCTTGGTTGAACCGCAAATACAGAAGCAGTATTTTCATCAGAGGCAAAATGATTGGGAAATTAATCTAGAATTGCGCGAAAGTGTCAACTTTAGTTGTGTAAATTTAATCACAGATGACTTTCCTAATATTTACCAAAATCTTTATAACATAGACTTAATTTTGTGTAGAAACGTTTTTGTGTATTTTGAACATAAGTATATTTCACTGGTACTGAAAAAATTTTCCAAGACCCTGAGACCTGAAGGATATTTAATGACCGGTCACGCTGAAGTTTACGGTCAAATTATGAACGAGTTTGAACCCAAGATTTTCCCGGAGTCGGTAGTGTATCAGCGTCGGGATGCAGTACCGAAGGAAGGCTGTCAAATAGAGTCTAGGGTTGCGACGCTAGAAGAAGCCAACTCGGCATTTCGGGAATTCCCGAAACCAGATACTATGGGCGATGATAGTAGTGAGTTGCTAACAGGGGAAACTATGCCACCTCGTTTTACTACTAACAGCAATTTTCCAGAGATAGAGATGCCTCCGGTATTAAAAATAAGTAATCCGCTGGGGAATATGCTGCCCTCTCGCTATCTGGAGGGCGCCTTGCCGAACAATGCCGTGTCAGTTACAGAAAAAATAATAGTAGAAAATACTCAAAATCAAACGCCTCAAATGCTAATTTTAGAGGCTAAAAAATTATTTAAAAATCAAGATTATGATCAGGCAATCAATAAGGCACAAGAGGCAATAAACTTGCAGGGGCATAATTTTGAAGCTTATTTTTTGATCGCTCAAATTCAGGCAAATGCCGGCAATTATTCTCAGGCAATAGAATACTGTAATCGAGCTAGAAAAGTAGAGCCTGGATCAGTATATACTGATTATTTACAAGCTCAAATTGCTGAAGAACAGGGGCAATTGGAAATAGCAAAAAAATTATTAAAGAGGACTATTTATATGTGTCCATCTTTTGTTTCATCTTATATAGAACTAGGAAATATATACAATAAAGAAGGTCAAGTAAAAAGAGCTATTAAAATGTACAATTCATCTTGTGAAATCCTGGAAGGACTACCGCCCAACACTCCCATTGATTCACAGGGAAAAATGACAGCTAGTCAAGTGCTGATGAATGTTAAAAAAAAATTGTTAAGATTATACAGTAAAGAAACTGTACACTAAAATATGGAAACTAAACCGTATCTTATCTTTGAACAGAACGGTTTTCTCTGCGGTATAGAAGCCTGCTTCGTTCGGGAAATTTTCTTTCTGCCGGAGTTGACAGCAATTGCAGAAGCACCTCAAGATATTGTTGGGGCGATCGACCTTCGGGGCGAAATTCTGCCGGTGATGGATCTGAATCTTCGTTTTGGATACGTTTGGCAAGAGTATGCTGTGACAGATAGTACGATCGTCATAGAGTGGCAAGAATCGAAAGTCGGTATAATTGTCAATCAAGTTCGCGAAGTTAAGGAACTCTCAGAAGATGCCATCACTCCGCAGCTATCTTACGGGCGAGAGAATTCAGAAGCCTCTCATCATTTTGTAGCTGGATTGGCCCGCTGCGAAGCCGATATTATCATGCTGCTGAATCTCGATCACTTAATTCGATATTCTCCCGAAAAGTCAGAGGAAAGCTGGCCTGTTTCTCCAAACAATGCAGGTAGTGAAGCAGCAGCCGGTGAGGCAGAGACGGAAAATTTACAGGGGCAAATAAGTGCAAAATTGTTAGGTAAAAATCCTAAAAGTTTGAGCAATCGTCACGTTTTTTGCCCGCAGGCTACCCCGGAAGAAAAAGCAATTTTTCAATCGCGCGCTAATCATTTGAGGCGGCGAAGCGAGGGGGAAAATGATGCTGCAATTAATATGCCCCTAGCGGTGTTTGTTTTGAATAATGAATACTTTGGTATTCATTTAGATCGAGTCCGCGAATTTACTGAGATTAACCAAGTAACTCCGGTTCCTTGCACTCCCGATCGCATAGTGGGAAATATAAATTTACGGGGAGAAATTGTGACGCTAATTGATATTCGCAGTGTTTTAAATATGTCTGTAAATATGTCGGAGACTGCAAATTATCTCTCTAAGGCGATCGTTGTTGAAGTGGCGGATTTAGTCGCTGGTATAGTTGTTGAAGAAATATTAGATATTATATACTTAAATGTGTCGGAAATTGCGGCTGTTCCGGCAGCACTGCATTCTGCCAACCGCGAATATCTAAGGGGGACAGCTATTTACGGGGAAAAAATGATGGCTATTCTGCACTTGCAAAAACTGCTGACAAAAGGAGGAGTAGTTGTTGATGAAGAGGTTTGAATCCAGAACAGGACTTAGGCAAAGCATATCTGTCATGAGTCCAGTGAAGCATCTGGCTTGATACTTCATTTCCTTCGCAATCCCGATCCAATGCAGAGATCAGAACTGGTAACGAGCGGGACTTAGCATGAGAGAATTATCTTGAAATGCCTCTAGGACTAAAGAAGTTAGTTATACCAAATCCGCTTTTCAAGCGATATTTGACAAAGGAATCTAATTCGTGTAGGCACTTGTTTAAATTAAGGAGAAAAATATGTTTGCTAAAATAAAAAACTTAAACATTAGAAACAAGATGCTGCTCGGATATCTAGCGCCAGCACTTATATACTTAGGGTTTCCCGTAGTAGTTATTGCTACTACAAATCAGGTGTTTAAAACTTTTCAAGAAACGGAAAGGGTAGATCAGGTAGTCGGAGAAACAACTAATATATCCCTAGGTGCAGAGCAAATGGTACGGGGACTGCGCGGGTATTTAATTAATAATAAAAATCAGCAGTTTTTAAAGGATTTTCAAGCAGGTGCAGAGTTGGCTCGCCAGTCTGCGAATAATGTACAGCAGACGGTTAAAGATCCCGAACAGAGAATCCGTTTGCAAAGGATGCGACAGCTAGTAAATCAATATTATGATGGTTGTAACGAAGAAATTGTTCGCTTATTGCAGGAAAATCAGACTGCGAAAGCTCTCGCTGTATTTAATACAGGCAAGTACACAAATTTTCTGAATGAATTTTTAAAAGTGAACGGGGAATTTCGGGAAACAGAATTAAATATAGTTAAGCAAAAAACGAAAATGACGAAGGAAGCTTTAAGCTTTTTGGTATCTACGCTGCTGGTTGGTTCGGTGCTGTTAGTGCTGTTTGGTGCGGGGCTAGCTTGGCTGATTTCGTCAGGAATTGCCCAAACTATCGATCGGGCAATTAGCTCGATCGCCACTTCTTCCACTGAGATTGCAGCCACCGTGGAAGAACAGGAACGGATGGCAAGTCAGCAGGCAGCTTCAGTAAATCAAACTACTACTACAATGGACGAATTGGGAGCATCTTCTAGGGCGACATCACAGCAGATCGAAACCGCCGTGGTTCAAGCAATGCAAGCCTTGAATTTAGCTGGAGGTGGCACAAAAGCTGTAAAACAAACTTTAGAAGCAATGGCAACTCTGAAAACTAAAGTTCAGGATATCCAAGGACAAATTATAGAGTTGAGCGAACAAACAGATCACATTGGTAATATCTCAACTTTAGTTAGCGATTTGGCCAATCAAACTAATATGTTAGCACTCAATGCTGCTGTTGAAGCAGTGCGGGCGGGAGAACATGGCAAGGGGTTTGGCGTGGTGGCGTCAGAAATTCGCAAACTTGCCGATCGCAGTAAAAAGTCAGGAGTGCAAATTAATCTATTAGTTGCTGATATTCAAAAGGCGATCAACTCAACAGTAATGGTGACAGACGAAGGAACTAAAACAGTGGAATCGGGCGTAAATATTGCCTCAGAAACCGCCGCGGCATTTGCAGGAGTTGCCAATGCCATTAATAATGTGGTTTTGAGTTCTCAGCAAATTTCGCTGAATGCCAAACAGCAATCGATCGCGATCGAACAGGTAGTACAAGCTATGAACTCTCTCAATCAAGCCGCAGCCCAAACCGCTTGCGGTATCAGCCAGACTAAAGTCGGTACTCAAAAATTGAATGAAGCAGCCTTAGATTTGAAAGCAATTTTGTAGGAGATAGATGAATTATGAGTAGTTCCCCAAAAATGCCACATATATATATCCTTAAAAATTAAATCAATTGCTTTGGCGATTGACCTCCCTACAAATTCCAGCCATATTAACCGGAGTAATAACTTGTTTATGTGCAAATTAGAACGTAATCTCAAATCAGCAGTATAGTTGTGAGTTGTGAGTTATTATTTGGGAGTTGTTATTTTTTCTTTACTACCAATTCCCAATTCCCTATACTTCGGCTACGCGGGAGCATCTCAATGAAAGCAGCCCAGCTATAATTTGGAGCCAGCAACCAGGAGCCAGGAGCCTGAAGGAAGAAGGAAGAAGGAAGGAGCCAGAAGAAGTGTTTTTACAAATATGAGATGCTCCCGGCTACGCAAGCGTACAATTTCCTAATTCCCTATACTTACGACTATGCGATCGTACAAGTTACCAGTAACCAATTCACCGTAACAAATGATGAACAAATTTTTCCAAAAAATGCAGCATCGCCTGCTCCTTCTCCTAATTTTAAGTACCTTGATTCCAGTATCTATTGTTGGTTGGTATGGAATTTCTTCTTCAACAGCAGCACTACAAAATTTAGCATTAATAACCCTTAGTGATAGTGTTAATTCCACCGCCAATCAAATGATTAACAAATTTGAAAATCTGAGAACGGATATTTTGTTTCTCCGTAAAACTCCCCCAGTCCAAGGAATGATTAGAGCTAGAGAAGGAAAGGGAGTAGACAGACAAACTAATTCAACTTATAAAGATTGGGTTTATCGAATGCAACTCACATTTTTATCCCTGATGGAAGCCAAGCCATATTATATGCAACTGCGTTATATAGATAACAGCGGTAAGGAGATCGTGCGCGTAGACTCTGACGGCACAAATATTAAAGTTGTTCCCGATTCTCAACTACAAAATAAAGCAGACACAGATTACTTCTCGGCAACTATGAAGCTAAAACCAGGAGAAGTATATGTGTCTTCCTTAAACCTGAATAAGGAAAGGGGGAAAATAGAAATTCCTTACAAGCCAACAATTCGCTACGCAACTCCAATTTTTGATACCAAAGGAGAAAGACAAGGCTTTCTCATTACGAATGCTCTGGGTAGCACTCTGCTCGATATGGTTGAAAATTTCAATCCTGAACTATCAGACCAATCTTTTATCTTAAATCAAGATGGGTATTATCTGGCTCATCCCAATCCTAAAAAAGCATGGGGATTTGAACTAAAAACTAAGGAAAATGTCAAAAATGATTATTCAGGAGACATTATTGCTAAAATACTCTCAGGTAACCAGGGAAATATTGATAATAGGGATCTAGTGATTAGCTATAATACAGTTTTCCCCAGCAAACAAAATCCAAATAAATTTTTAGTAATTGTGGATACTTCACCCAAAAAGTTGCTATTTTCTTCCATCGACTTTTTTCAAAAACTAGCAGCGTTGATTACTGTTATTTCCCTGGCTGTGGTGCTGGGATTTGGATGGTTTTTTATGCAAAAGATTGTTGCTCTCATTCGGGGGATGATTTACCAGATCTCGTTATTTTCCATGGAAATAGAATCTAATATGAACAGGCAAGAACAAATAGCAGATAGGCAATTTGTTTCTGTTAATCAAACAACTATAACTCTAGAAAATTTGGGCCAATCTTCTCAGCAAACAGCCGAGCAAGCTGAGTCTGTTGCCATTGCCGCTCGCCAAGCTTTAAATCTAGCTGAAGAAGGTGCTAAAAAGGTAGATAAAACTCTTAATCAAATGCTGAATCTTAGAGAAGCTGTGGTGGCAATTTCTAAGCAAAATCATCGACTCGACGACAGCACGAGTCAGATTGGCAATATATCGACTCTCGCAAGTTTGGTTAGCGATTTAGCCAGCCAAACTAATATGCTGGCTCTCAACGCTGCTGTTGAAGCAGTCAGAGCCGGTGAGTACGGTAAAGGTTTTGCGGTGGTAGCAAGCGAAATTCGTAAGTTAGCAGATGAAAGCCAACAAGCTGCACAAAAGATTAATGGTATTGTTCCAGAAATTAAGGGCGCGATCAACTCAACGGTGAAAGCCACTGAAGATAGTCGCAAAACGGTTGCAGAAGGGGTGAAAACAGCACAAGATACGGCAGAAGCTTTTACGGGCGTGAGGGAAGCTTGCAATCTGGTGTTTGCTAGCAACCAGCAAATTTCATTTAATGTTAAACAACAGGCAATCGCGATTCAGCAAGTAGGTGATGCCATGACTTCTATGAAGGAATCCGCCTCTCAAACAGTCAGCGGCATTACTCAAGTTAAAATCGGTACTCAACAACTCTCAGAAGCTGCCTTTAATCTTAAAGAAGTAGTGTAGTTATGAGTCATTAGTCATTAGCAATAGACTGATTATTCAACATAATTATCATTACCAATTACCCATGAACCATACTCAATTACCTATTACTTAACAACATATATGATGATTGAAGATCAAGAACTTCGAGATGTATTTAAAGTCGCTAGTGAAGAACACTTACAGAAACTAGATGACGGATTACTCTACTTAGAACAACATCCCAACGACTTAGCTAAGTTAGAACTATTGTTGCGGGAAACCCATTCTCTTAAAGGTGATGCTGGGATGCTGGGAGTAAAAAATGTAGCATCTTTAGCTCATCAAATGGAGCATATTTTGGGAGGTGTTAAGCGGGGAGAAACTCCACTAAATTCAGATATTAGCGATCGACTTTCGCAAGGTTTAGACGCCATGCGGAAACTCGTTGACGAAGCCGTTACCGGCGAAGATTCCGGCATTAATACATTTTATATCCTCGCTAGCATGATGGGGGCTTCTAGTCAGTTACAGCCACAGGCTGCTGACTCAATAGTAGAGCAATCATCTTCACAAGTACCAGAACAACCGTTGGTAGAACTGCAATTTACTGAGCCTGCTACCCAAGAACTAGAAACAAATGTTCAAACTTCTGAAGTCATTAACTTAGAGAAAAATTCCTCTTTTTTACCCTTACATTCCAAGCCAGAATTTCTACTACAAGCTCAAAACTTGCCTGCACCTTCTGGGCCCGCCACTGAGTCGGCTTCGCAGTCGGCAGTTACTGCATCCTCAACCTCATCTTACCGCATTGAAACCATTCGCGTTGCTACTCAAAATTTAGACGATTTAATGACTCAAGCAGGGGAACTTACTGTCACAAAAACTCGGCTAGGACACCGAGTTGCAGAGATAGAACAAATTACAACTTTGTGGGAAGAGTGGAGCCGAGAATATTTTGTAACGAGCTTGACTTTTGATCGGATGCAAATAGATGAAAACGGTATTAAAGCCAACGGTAAATTTAGCCAATTGCAGGATTACTATCAACGTACAGAAGAACGTTTAGAACGTCTCGGAACTTTAGTCAACTGCTTGAGAAATCGAGTTTATGAAGATACTGCCAGACTCGAATTAATCGCTGAGGCATTAGAATCAGGAATTCGCACTCTGAGACTGCTGCCTTTGTCTACTATTTTTAATTTATTTCCTCGAACTGTACGAGACTTAGCGAAACGGGAAGGTAAAGAAGTTGCATTAGTTATTGAAGGAGGCGAAACTACAGCCGATAAACGCATTTTAGAGGAAATGAAAGACCCTTTAATGCACATGATTAGAAATGCGATCGATCACGGTATTGAAACTGTTGAGGAGCGGAAAAAACTAGGTAAATCTCCTGTAGCCACTCTCCGAATTAAAGGCTATAACATTGCTAGCAATATTATTATTGAAGTTGCTGATGATGGCCGGGGACTAAATCTAGATAGCATAAAACAAACGGCTGTTAAACGTAATATTTGTACGCTTGAACAACTGGCAGAGATGACAGAAGCTCAAGTACACTCTTTAATTTTTACTCCTGGTTTTTCGACCAAAAAATTTGTTACCGAAGTATCGGGGCGCGGGGTTGGTTTAGATGTAGTTCGTACTAATGTTGAAGCCCTAAAAGGTAGTATTCAAGTAGAGTCTTTACCGGGTAAAGGATGCACTTTGAGGCTGCAAATCAGCACGTCTTTAGCTACAGCAAATGTATTAATTGTCGTAGTTGAAGACATTCCTTATGCTCTGCCAGTCGAGTTTGTAGACACTGCACAACAGGTGTCTCAGTCTGAGATATTTGCTATAGAAGGTAAGGAAACTATACTTTCAAATGGTCAGCCTTTGTCAGTTGCTCATCTGACAGATTTACTAGAATTAAACAATAGACAAGAGTGGCAAAAAAATCGGTATTTGAGACAGGAGAACGGGAGAGAAATTCTGAGAAAAAATTCCAAACAATTCCTAAATTCAACTTATTCAAAAATTCCTTGTATTGTTGTGAAAGTTGGAGAGGAAAGATTGGGATTATTTGTAGATGCTTTGATAGACGAACAGGATGTGGTGATGAAACCTCAAAGTCAATTGCTGAAACGGGTGCGAAATGTTGCTGGTGCCACAATTCTCGGTACAGGGGAAGTTTGTATGATACTCAATCCCCACGATTTGATAAAATCTGTACGCCAGCAAGTTTCGTCCCGTGGGGTTTCTGGTGCGCGATCGCAACTTGAGACGGCCAGCAGAAAACAAGTTATACTATTAGCAGAAGACTCGATCGCCACGCGCACTCAAGAAAAGCGCATCCTGGAAGGTGCGGGTTACGAAGTTGTGACTGCAGTAGACGGATTGGATGCTTTCCATAAATTGAAAACTCGCGATTTTGATGCTGTGATTTCTGACGTACAAATGCCAAATTTAGACGGCTTGGCACTGACTATTAAGATTCGGGAGCAAAAAGAATACAGTGAGTTGCCGATAATTTTAGTGACATCTTTGGCATCGGATGAAGATAAAAAAAGAGGGGCTGATGCGGGGGCAAATGCTTATATTCCTAAAGGTACTTTCAATCAAGATGTGCTGGTAGAGACACTAAAAAGGTTAGTTTAGTCATTAGTCATTACTCCTTGGTTATTAGGGATTTGTTATTTACTACCAATTAGCAAGGCCCAATATCCAGTACGCAGTGCACCATTACCAGTGCATCGATGCCCAATGCCCAATACTTTGACTAAGCGGTTACTGAGCGATTCGTGCTGGGATTAGCCACTCGCCCTGCGCGGTTTGCCCGCTCAGCTTCCCCGAAGGAAAGTAAGTCGAAGGGCAGTACAAGTGCCCTATTCCCCATTCCCCATTCCCCATTCCCGATTTTCCATTCCCGATTTTCCCATCCCCCATTTCCCAGCAAACTGATGTTATCGCCCATTAAACTATTGTTAGTTGAAGATTCTCCAGTAGTTACGCTCGTCCTCAAACGAATTTTTGATTCCTCGCCAGACATCCAAGTTGTAGGAACCGCTTGCAACGGATTAGAAGGACTAGAATTAATCCCCAAACTTCAGCCCCAAGTAATCTGTACGGATTTGAACATGGCACCTATGAACGGGTTAGAATTTACGGAAGAAGTAATGAAGAAATATCCGCTACCCATTTTAGTAATTAGTGCTTCAGTGCAAGCGAATGATACTCAGAATGTATTTCAAGTGTTAAGGGCTGGTGCATTGGATGTTTTTCCCAAACCGATTGGCGGGTTAGTATCTGATTACGCTCGCCTCGCCAATCAATTAATAGCTAAAGTCAAAATACTCTCAGGAGTGAAAGTATTTACACGGCATCAAAAAAAGATGCCAACCGAAGATAATAATCCACTTGTAAGAATCAACCAAGCACCAGTTCATAATTACAAATTTTCCAACGAAAATGTTAACTCTCCAACTATTAAAGTATTGGCTATAGGGGCTTCGACAGGGGGGCCGCAAGCACTATACGCAATTATTTCTAAACTTCCGGCTAGTTTTCCTGTGCCTATAATTTGTGTCCAGCACATCAGTGAAGGTTTTTTGCAAGGATTAGTTGATTGGCTGGGTTATGAATCAAAACTGCCTGTTAAGATAGCGGCTTTTGGAGAATTGCCACAAGCAGGAATTGTTTATTTTCCGCCAGAAAAACGTCATTTAGAGTTGGACTCTCAAGGGCGATTTGTTTATTCAGAAGATCTTCATGCTGCGGGACACTGCCCTTCTGTAACGGTGACATTTAAGTCGGTAGCTAATTTTTATAGTCGGGCAGCAGCGGGGGTTTTGCTGACAGGAATGGGTAGAGATGGTGCTGACGGAATGTTGGCTATCGCCAGAGAAGGGGGGTTAACAATCGCCCAAGACGAAGCTAGCTGCATTGTTTTCGGAATGCCCAAGGAGGCGATCGCCCTTGGTGCCGCCCAATATGTTCTACCTGTCAGTGCGATCGCTCCCTTACTCCTGGCAAAATTAAAAATTTAGGACTTACCTCGCAAATTGTGCAGAATACCCCGCCCCCCGACTTGTTAAAGAAGTCGAGGATCAGAGAGGGCGATCGCAACTTTTTAGTTCATTAATTACTCAAATTACTTCATTAATTACTCAAAACTGATTTTTTGTCGTCAGTCCAATTATTTGATTTTGATAAACTTACCAATGACCTCGCGCAACTTATCAGCATCAAACGGCTTAGTTAAATACTCTGTTGCTCCCGCCAAACGCCCCTGTACCTTATCAAAGGCTCCATCCCGCGCTGTCAGCATTACGATCGGCAAATTCTGAAACTGAGGCAAGCTCCGCACCGTGCGGCAGAGTTCCAATCCGTCAATACCAGGCATCGAAACATCGAGCAACAAAACCGAAATTTGTTCGTGATAAATCGTTGACAAAGCATCCACTGCATTGTCGGTTACGAGAACTCGAAACTCTTTGCTTAAGGCCTGTTTAACAAGTCCTTGCATCACGACGCTATCATCAACTGCCAAAATAGTTGGTACTTGACTGCTACTTGCAGACATATTCTTCTCCCTGTTTATTTATAGTTCTTGAAAATACAAAACATACTTCCTGCAGTTATTTTGTGAGAGTTGCCTCTACGTAATAATTGTCAACCCCGTTGGAGCGTTAGTTGAAAATTGACCCCTGTTTTTTTACCTCAAACTCGAAAAAAGGGATTGGGAGAGTGGTCGATCGGCAATTACAACAGTTGCAAAATGTGCATCCGGGCCCAGAAACCCTAAAAGGTCGAGTTTGAACAACTATTGTTACAAAGTTTAACATCTTACCAATCTTTTGTAATTCATCTCCTAACTGTAGTTGAACTCCCGGCTAAGGCACAGCTCGGTAAAGGACACTGGTATTGTGGCACAAACCCCTGATTTAAATCTACCAGCAAGCCAGCTACCCACGATTAGACAAGTCTGTTAAAATACAATTAAACTGATAAAAAAAATCTAGGTAAGCAATAGTCATATATTTGGGAAAGCTGCTTCATCCCAACAGAGGCTCTTAGATTTAGAGAGCCGGAGGTATTCAAAAGCATAGTCAACTGGAAGTATAATTTATATAGTCTTAGATCTGGGGTACTCTAACTGCGATAACTCAAAAGTTTCCAGATCAGTCAAGAGGTTAGTCTGAATTTGGCACAAGCAACCTGCGCCGAACTTGCGCCCCGAGTCTCCCAGCACAGAATTCATAGCTTGTTTTTCAAGGGAAGTATTGAGAAGGGCGGTTGCCAGCAACTAGACGGGCAGTTACACATGATGAAAGCACCCTTGCCTCTTGGTGAAAAAGTGTTCAAGCTCCATAACATTGACTTGTATCAGCTTCTTGGCTCTGCTCCAGAAGCTTGCTTGGACAATTTGGTCGGTTTGGCAGCTCAGATCAGCCGAACTCCTATTGCTTTCTTGAGCTTGATTGACGGTAACCGCCACTGGTTGAAGTCGCAGTTAGGTATTGATCAAACTTTGGTCGATCGTTACCTGAATTTTTGCGATCGCGCGATCAACCAAATTTCCGAAGAGTTCGCCCAGAGATCAAACTCAAACTCAGAATTTGACAGGGCAATTTCCCTGCAACAACCGCCCGTTGCTCCCCAATTTGCGATCGAACCCCCTGCAAATTCCTTTAAGGAACTGCCCCCCGCCCTTGTCCGAGACGCTTCCACAGATGTGAGATTTGGTGAACACCCGCTGATCGTTTTCTACCCCTTTGTGAAATTTTACGCCGGAATCCCAGTTGTCAGCTCTGATGGGCAGGTGCTGGGAGTGCTATCCGTCATGGACTCGGTGCCGCGAGACTTGACAAAAGAAACGATAGAAGGTGTGCAAGCTTTGAGTCGGCAAGTTGCTAGTTTGGTGGAGCTGCGCTGGCAATTAGTCCAAGCCCAGAAACAGTTGCCACAGGTAGAAGATATTACCTCGGACAGCCAGCAAATCTCCGAGTTAGTCAGTGGCTCGAACCCCTCCAGCTTGTGTGCCGTACAGACGCCACAGAGCGACAGGAGAATATACGGAACAAACAAGCTCCCTACGATCAAGGAAAAAGGAAAATCTCAATATTTGTGGGAAACTTCAGCGGGCATCGGGCGCGCGGACGATACCCAACAAATCCGAGAAATCGTTGCCGGAGCCCGGGACACCTCCGAGCGCCAACTAACGGCAGCGTCCCTACAAGAGCGATCGCGCTTGGGAGCTCTGCAAGCTAAAGTCGGTGCAGCCCTCGGACAAGGTGGGAAAATATCGCCCATCCTCAGCCGCTGCACCAAGGCAATGGTAGATTACCTCGACGCCCAAGAGGCGAGTATCTGGACATTCAACCCGCAGACAGAGCAGTTAGAATTGCAGGCCGATTCAGGACTCACCACCGAAGGGTGGGAACGAGAAATAGAAGATTGGGTGCGAGCAGAACCGGGAAAACTCCAAACGGCTCCTGTATGCCTACTGTCGAACCCGTCTCTTTGCGCCATTGCCTATCCGCTGATAGTGGAGGAGCGGCTGGTGGGAGTGATGGCTCTGTGCAGTAGCGCTTTGGTAAGCGAGGGAGCGCTAGAAGTTTTGGGCTGCATGGCTAACGCCATCGCCGTGGCGATTGATCGCATCACGGCCCGAGAAGAATTGTTGAGCCGCCGGGAAGGCCTGCTCTTCGGCCTCGCCAGCCAGATGCGGAATTCCCTCGACCTGGACAAAATTTTAGATACGGCTGTCAACGAAATTCGCAGCTTGTTGCAGGTTGACCAGTGCTACTTTTTGTGGTACTCCATCTCGCCAGACGGGCAGCCAAGCTTTGCAATCACCCACGAGGCGGCAAATCCCGAACTGAAAGAGCGGCTTACAGAATACCCGATCGAACAAGTAACGCTGCTGGGCGAGAAAATTTGCCACCGCCAAACGCTCCGGATCGGCGACGCGGCAACAGCACTGTGCATCGAACCGCCCACGCGAGCTTTTTTGAGCAGTCTCGGGATTGTTTCTAACCTGCTGCTGCCGCTCAAGACTCGCTCCGGTCAAATGGGTGCTGTAGTTTGCAACCATTACAGCAGCCACCGTTCCTGGGCCACGAGCGAAGTGGAATTGCTGCAAGCGGTGGTGGATCAACTGGCGATCGCGATCGACCAAGCCGAACTCTACGCCCAAACCCGGGCGGCAGCCTTAGCGGCTCAAACTCAAGCCCGCCAACTGACGGAAACTTTGCAGCAGTTGCAGCAGAAAGAAGCTCAGCTCATCCAAAACGAAAAAATGTCCTCTCTCGGTCAAATGGTCGCCGGCGTCGCCCATGAAATTAACAATCCGGTTAATTTTATTTACGGCAACTTGACTTATTGCAAGCAGTACATGAAAAATCTGCTGGATTTGCTGCACTTGTATCAAAAGCATTACCCGGAGCCTTGCCCCGAAATTCTCGACAAAAGCGAAGAAATCGATGTTGATTTCATAGTGCCGGATTTGCTGAAAATTCTGTCTTCAATAGAGATGGGAACTGAACGCATCCGCCAAATTGTCCTGTCTCTGCGGAACTTCGCGCGGCACGACGAAGCAGAGATGAAGCTGGTGGACATTCACGAAGGGATTGACAGCACGCTGCTGATTTTGCAGAGCCGCTTGAAGTCAAATGGGCTAATACCGGGAATTGAGGTAATTAAAGACTACGGCAACTTGCCCAAGGTAGAGTGCTATGCCGGGCAGCTCAACCAAGTATTTATGAATATTTTGGCGAATGCGATCGACTCTTTGGAAAATCAGCCTCCACCCAAGACGATCAAAATCTCGACGGCGGTGGTGGGCCCAGACTCGGAGCCTGATGAGTCAGGAAAGTCGAGGGGTCAAGTTGTGCTGATTCGGATTCAAGACAGCGGGCCCGGATTGCCCGAAAAAGCTAAATGCCACTTGTTTGACCCTTTCTTTACCACTAAACCTGTAGGCAAGGGTACGGGGCTCGGCTTGTCTATCAGCTATCAGATAGTGGTGGAAAAACACGGAGGAAGTTTGAAGTGTATCTCGGAACCGGGACAGGGAGCGGATTTTAGGATTGAAATCCCGGTAGCTCGCCCCCCTGCGATCAAAGAATAAACCTGCGGGCGATCGGTTCCAAAAACATTTTTTAAATTTTATTGTCAAAATGCTTGACAGATTGCTGTGTTTGAATGTTAAGATAGTGAAGGTTAAGACATTGGGGCGTCGCCAAGTGGTAAGGCAGCGGGTTTTGGTCCCGCCATTCAGAGGTTCGAATCCTTTCGCCCCAGTTAAATTGTGTCAGGTCAATCAATTGTTTAACTCATCGTTTAGAGTTAGCGATCGGCCGACGACAGACAAACAACTTCCTAACTACAAACCTAATTAGGACTTACTCACAGGATATAAGAAACCGGGTTTCTTGCTGCGGGTTTTACCTAAAATCCTAGGGCGTGTCATCAATTAGCAAGGTTGACAAAATGAACAAGGTGTGGAGCAAGATTCGGCTGACAGCCTAAGCCA
>NZ_JAUBVE010000054.1:0-30004 GCF_036705715.1 Microcoleus sp. AT3-D2
ATATTTATTTAACGATTTTACTAGCTTTTTCATTTTAACTCTTTTTTGACACATTCGCCAAAGTGAGATGCACCCGATGAAACTCTACCCTAACCAACAATATCTACAGTCCCCAGTCCACAACTAACAGGCGCGGATCGTACTTGCGGAGCAATTCCACAAGTTTTTTCAAATCATCAATTGTAGTAGCACACACGCAGCCTTCACTACCCGGACTTATACCACTTTGAATCCAGTTCCAATCTGCATGAAAGCCGAAGGCATCTCGACAACCAATCTCATTTAGCCGACAACTTTCATAACGCTCTTTCGATTTAACAAGAGGTACCCATACAGGCCCGAGTCCATTTCCATTTATCGGGTGTGCAGCGTGGTAATTGTCTTTGCCACCTGCCCAATCGATATCCGAAATGTAGTAATTGTCTTGTGGAATAGGTGCCAGATTGCCCGGTTGACTTTCCGGATCGTCCCACATTAAAAAGTTCTGAGCCCTCGCTAAACCAGAAATAACTTTTAATGAATCAACAACTACATTCCCTTGAGGATTTACGAAGTCGAGTTTGCACAATTTAAGTCCTTCGTAGGCTTCTCCTCGCGTGCGTGTGAGACGGCAGTATACACCCCCATCTATTCCAGATGAATTGACAGATATCTCTTTGCGCGCGCGCTTGAGAGCATTCTCGATAGCCCTCCTCGTTTCTGGACCTACCTTTCCATCAACTCGGCTGAGAACTTCGCGGGTTTGAAAAAGCTTGACTGCACTATCAGTAATGTCAGTAAATTCGTTAGGTTGAGAACCCAAACGCAGAAATTTGAGTCCCGCTAGAGCGCAGTTGAGAATGTAACAATCTTCTCCAACAAGTCCTTTTTCTAGGGTACGATCGAACAGTAACGGTAGGGGAGCAGGTTTATAAGGCAATATTCGCTTCGGCGGTTGAGCCAAATCTGCTGGCTTTATCACAAAGCCTATTGCTATATCTAAACCTAAAAAACCATCGCGCTGAAATAAAGCTTCTTCGTCGTTTCGACGATTGATCAATCCCTGCAGAGGTCTTTTTGTACCATTATCTTCACCATGTACCCAACGATCGAACTCCTTGGCTGCTCCTTCATAATTGCCTTTGTTGAGCTCTCGCAATAGAGTTGACTCGCTGAATGCGCCTATGCCGATGTTGTAAGTGAAGGAAACCAAGGCATCAAACATACACTGTTTGAGTTTAAATTTGCACAATCGATCGACATCTTCTGCTTTTTCAGCAATCTCAATTTGCAACCATCGCTCTGCTTTTTCTCTGGTGATATTATCACCCGAGAAAATCGGTCTGTTGAGATCCAAATGTTCGATCGAGCCATAACCAATTGTCCAAATCCCAACAGGGTCTAGGTATGCTTGAATCCGTCCGTCAGGAAGCTCTTTATGGAGTCCTTCCCACTGTTTAATAAGTGCAAAGCATTCGTTAGAAGGTTTCATATTTCTCCTTGAGTTTCACAATTTTGAATTAGGTTTTACTTTGAAGTGAATTCATGGTAACTATCTCCAAAGTTGAGGGAATTAAACAAACACAATCTCAGGAATTTGCATCAATGCGTTTTCACCCCGTATGAGTTCTAGGGCTATCAGTCGGATAAGGGCGTGGTGTATGGTCGCCTATCCGATAAGCGAATGCCTTTTGACTGTTGATTACGATCGATCCTGCTATAAGCGTGGTAGAAGGACCCAAAACGAGAGCTGCAAACATGAGCGCAAGAAACCGTTTCATAAAATTTGTTCTCCTGGATGGGAAGTTTTTGAAGCTTTACAGGGAGTTAGAAATCTATTTTCAACCCCTTGTAATTCGCCTAGGTGATTGGTATCAGTGGCGATAATCTAATGAAACAGGAGTGCTGACTGAGTTCAAGACTGAGAATGACTGAGTTAGGCTGACTTTTGAGCGATTTCATCTACAATGTGACTAGATTAAAAATTTGATATGCCACGATCGCTCAAAGTTCGCCCGGATTGCATAGGATTGGTCAAGTCATCGGTTAGGCGCAACGGCTTTCTCAGCCAGCAAGCGCTAGCCGAGGAGCTGGGTTTAGCTCGTTCTACCGTTGTCAATTTTTTGACGGGAAAACCAGTCGATCGCGCAGTTTTTGAAGAAATCTGTCGGAGGCTATCCGTAGACAGTCAAGCGATCGCCGAGATGGATTTTGATGCTTCAGCAACCGTTAGCCCGCAGCCAAGTAGAGATGCTGTTAAAAGATCTAGAGACTTAAGAGGTGCGCCCGATATCTCCGTTTTCTTCGGCAGAGAACGGGAGTTAGAAACGCTAACACAGTGGGTACTTCAGGAAGAGTGCAAGCTAGTTGCGGTGTTTGGGGTGGGAGGAATTGGCAAGACAACTTTGTCCGTCAAATTAACCAGCCAGATCGAAGAAAGCTTCGATCTCGTAATCTGGCGATCGCTGCGAAATGCCCCGCCCTTAGACGATCTCCTGGTCGATTTGATTCAGTTTCTCAGTCCCACCCCAATTGCTAAATTACCTGAAACATTGGACGGGCAAATTTTAAATCTACTCGACTGCTTGCAGCAGCGGTGTTTATTAGTTCTAGACAACTGCGAGACAATCCTTCTTGAAGGAACTCAAGCAGGAGAGTATAGAAGTGGGTATGAAAGCTACGGATCGCTACTGAAATGTATTGGAGAAACACAGCATCAAAGTTGTATGGTTCTGACTAGCCGAGAAAAGCCTGCTGAGTTAGTTCAGCTAGAAGGACCCAAATCTCCCGTGCGATCGCTGCGGCTTAACGGTTTAAGTCAAGTAGAAGGATATAGAGTTTTTGAAGTCAAAGGCTACTCTGGTTCAGCAGCCGAATTAAGTCCCCTGATTGGACGGTACGGAGGCAATCCATTGGCACTGAACGTTATTGCCACAACCCTTCAGGAATTTTTTGATGGCAATGTTGCTGAATTACTCAGACAAGAAATCCTTCTCTTTGGAGATATCTGGAAACTGTTGAGCGAACAGTTCGATCGCTTGACCGATTTAGAAAAACAGATCGTGTATTGGTTGGCGGTTGAACGCGATTGGACACCGCTAGGCGATCTGCGCGAAAACCTTTTCCCGACAGCGATCGCCCGAGAGCTACTGGAAGCACTAGATTCACTGCAACGTCGTTCTCTAATTGAAAAACGATCGGGCTATTTCACCCTGCAACCCGTAGTGATGGAATATGTCACGAATCAACTGCTAGAACGAGTTTTTCAAGAAATTAAAACAGGTCGGTTATCACTGCTTAATAAAGTTGCTTTAATCAAAGCTCAGGCAAAGGATTTTATCAGAGAATCGCAAACACGATTGATTCTTGACCCCCTCATTAAAGAACTACAAAAACATTTCCGAACCGAAGCATCTCTGCGCCAGCGATTGGATACTTTGTTACAAGTGGTACGGCGCGAAGAAGAACTGAAACTCGGCTACGCAGCAGGGAATTTGCTCAATCTCTATCGTTCTCTCAACTTGAACCTTTCGGGATATGACTTTTCTAACTTAGTGATTCGCCAAGCTTTTCTGCAAGAAATTGAGTTGCACGATGTCAACTTTTCGCACTCTGAGTTCATCGATTCGCCATTTAATCAAACCTTCGGAGGCATCCTTTCCATCCAGTTCAGCCCAGACGGGCAAACATTAGCTACAAGCAGCACGAATTGCGAAATTCAAATATGGCAAGTCACAGATAGGCAGCATCTTCTGACATTGCAAGGTCACACAAACTGGGTGCGAAATATTGCGTTCGATCAAACAGGTGAACTACTCGCTAGCGCCAGCGATGATGGCACCGTGAAAATTTGGGATTTACAAAAAGGAATCTGTCAGCGTACTCTTCGCGGACATGGCGATAGCGCCTACGGCGTTACGTTTAGTGCTGACGGACAAGTTATTGCTAGCAGCAGCGCAGATTGCTCCATTCGATTGTGGAATGTTACTGATGGAACCTATCTGGGCATTTTGGAAGGACATGGTGCCCCTGTCATCGCTGCTAATTTCAGTCCCTGCGGCAGTCTTATCGCCAGTGGAAGTTTTGACAAAACGATTCGCATTTGGGATTTTAAAACAGGGCAACGTTTGCATATTCTAACCGAACATACCAACTGCGTAACGGGCTTAAACTTTAGCCCTGACGGACTGTGGTTAGCCAGCCCGAGTTTCGATCGCACCATCCGGATCTGGCGCGTTTCCGATTGGCAATGCGTCAGAGTTTTAGAGGGGCATACGAATTGGGTTTGGGGGATAAATTGGAGTCCTGACGGACAATTACTTGTAAGCTTTAGTGCAGACTGTACTGCAAAAATTTGGGATGTTACTGTGGGTGAGTGCTTGCGTTCTTTAGGCGGGCATCAGATCCAGGTATGGAGGGCGGTCTTTAGTCCCGATGGAGAAACCATAGCTACGGGCAGCGAGGATCAGACGATCGCATTTTGGGAGATTAAAACTGGGCATCGATTAACAACAATAACAGGGTACTCCAATTGGGTACGACCTTTGTCCCTCAGTGCAGACGGTCAGTTTTTTGCTACTGGACATAAGGATAAAACATTGCGGATTTGGAATTGTGTCGATCGCCAATGCTTGCAGGAATTGAAAGCCCATGCAACCGGCATTGCATCGCTAGCTTTTCATGCCAATAACGAGTTACTCGCCAGTGGCGGACAGGATGCGATTGTTAAAGTTTGGAACTGGCGGCAGCAGAAATGTGTAGCTGTCTTGAAAGGGCATCGAGATGAAGTCTGGGGACTGGCGTTCAGTCCGGGTGGAGAAATTCTCGCTAGCAGCAGCTTCGATCGAACCATTAAACTGTGGCGATGGCACGATCGAACTTGTTTTGCTACTTTAACCGGGCATCGCGATCGCATCCCTGCACTTGCTTTTCATCCCAGCGGCAGCACGCTTGCCAGCGGCAGTGATGACTCTACAATTAAGTTTTGGAATGTTTCCACAGGAGAATGCTGCGCCACCCTAACGGGACATAACGGACGAGTGGGAACGCTTTCCTTTAACCCCAAAGGCGATCGACTCGTTAGCGCTAGCCTAGATCGAACGCTAAAAATTTGGGATGTTCAAACCGGAATATGCCTTCAAACCCTGCAAGGACATCAAGGATGGGTTTTTAGTGCGGTGTTTTTCTCTGACAATCAAACCGTTGCCAGTGCTAGTTCCGATCGATCCCTTAAAGTTTGGAACAGTCAAACAGGAGAATGCTTGAAGACTTTAGAAGGGCATACCAATTGGGTCTGGACTGCTGCAGTTAGTCCTGACGGTCGCCAATTAATTAGTACCAGTGAAGATGAATCCATCCGGATTTGGGATTTGCCAACTGAAACTTGTTTGGCAGTGCTAAAACCCAAACGTCCCTATGAAGGAATGCAAATCGCTGCAATCGGGGGCTTGACTTTAGCACAGGAAGCAAACTTGAGAGAACTCGGAGCAATATGAAGCCACAACAAGCACGATTCATTGGCGAACCTTGTAGGAAAAACTTTATACCTCGATCTGCAATTAAAGCTAATCGAGATGAAATTACAGATTTGGCGTTGTTCGTTCGAGAGTATGTCAAGAACGATCGAGAAGATTGGGAACTCGCTGCTGAGGGAGATGCAGTTAAACTACCTGCGGGATTGCACGGTTATGTTTTTGTTGTGGGTGCTTTGTTTCAAGCTGACGATCGACCTCAAGAAGATGGTACAGCAGTATTCACGGGCGATGGCATGATGTATCGTTTGGGCTTTGAGCGCGATCGAGCAATTCTCAAAACCCGAATTGCCAAAACGCCCTGCTACTACGCCGATCTTGCCCTTACTCCAGCCAGCGATCGCGCCCTCTGGCAGCCTGAAACTGCATTTTCCAAAAAATATAGTCTCTGGTCTTACTTTGCAGCTTTTCGGAATGGAGGACCCAGCCGGTTTAGCTTCCTTTTGGGAGGTAGGAATCAACTCAATACGGCGTTTCTGCGAGTTGGCGATCGCTTAATTGTCACGATCGATGCAGGTCGTCCCTATGAAATCGATCCTGATTCGTTAGAACTGATTGCCCCCATTGGATCGACCGATCGGTGGATAGGCATCTTGCCAATTGTTTCTCAACTTATTTCTTCAGTATTTCGCAGCTATCCGTTTGACGTATACATTAATTCCGCCCATCCTGTTGTTGACTTCACCCAAACAGATAAAACCGCAGAACCTGAAGTTGGTATCTTTACGACTAACTACTCAACAGGATACAACGGGCTATATCGAAAACCCATTAATTGGATATTTGACCAACTCAATCGATTTCTTAAAAGTGGAGTGAATGCTAACGAACAGTTCGGACGATTCACTGACTTAATTTACTACCGCTTTCCGAGTGAAGGCTCGAAGTCAGATGATGAAGTAGATTTATATAACGATCGATCTGGAAAATCTCAAGAACCCAGATTCAAGCGCTGGCGTTTAGTTCTTGCAGATGGTCCGCAAAAAGGTCAACCTGCGATCGTCGAACAGTCTCTGCATCAAATTGCCATTACAGAACGCTTCATTATCCTTGCTGATATTGCATTCAAGATGGAGTTTTCTCAAATTTTTTCACCTTTCTTTTTGGGATTCCTAAAAAAATATTTTTTCCGACAATTATGGGCGCTAGGCGCAGGTCTTCGCGCAAAATTTCTCCGAGATATTCTGCCTTTACCTCAAGGAATTTTGTATGTTGTCAAGCGGGAAGATTTAGACAGTTCTCCCTATTTTGTTTGTGGGGATAAAAGCGCAGATGAACAAGAGGAAAATCAGCCACCTTCACCTCTACCTGCAAAGCAAATCATTTTGCCCTACGAGATTTCCCATTTTGCTGCTGATTACAGCAATCCCGATGGAAAAATTACCCTTCATGTCGGACATCCTAACGGTTGGGATGTAACTCAGTGGATTACAAAATACGATCTTTCCGTTCCAGGAAAACCCTGTTTTCGCTCCGATTTAGAAGGAATACAGGTTGGTACGACCGACCTGGGAGCCTTAGCAAAGTATGTCATTGATGGCGACAACGGTGAAATTGAAACAATGCAAGTTCTTCGGGATACTGAAGCAACGTGGTCTCCTTCAATTTATACCCATAGCGAACTTTGCCGGGATGATATTAATAACTCAGAAACGCAAGTTAAAAACATCTACTGGATTACTTGGGGATTCAGTTGGGAGTTAGTTCCACAGCAAATTTATGATGCTTATAAATCAAGAGAATATAGAGCGATTCCGATCGAGAATCTTCCTAATCGAGATAAGCCCCTGACTTTACTGCGAATCGATACTAAAACAATGAGTATTGCAGATGCCTTCCAGTTTCCATCAGGATATTTTGCCTCCTCACCTCAATTCGTTCCTAGTTCTGAACCATTAAACGGGAACGATCCATCCACACACGGCTTCATCGTTTGTACTGTTCTATCCGACGATCCAAATAACGAGACCAAAGCTTGTGATGAATTTTGGGTATTTCATGCCGACAGCTTTCAAAAACCCATTTATCGTTTAAGTGCTCCCCCCGATCGAAAGCCACTCAACTTGGCACTAACGCTACATACAACCTGGATGAAGGATATTCGTAGCGATCGCCAACGAGAACGGTATGCCGATCGCAGCGTTCGCCAACATCTACGCAGAAAATCCGTTCGCAAAGACTACGAATCTCGTTTGGAGAAAGCTAACAGCATTGTTTTTGAGTTATTCAACGACATTGTTTATGATTATTTTGTTGAGCAAATTGAAGAACTAAAGGCAACAGAGCTTTTGCAACAAAAAGACTATAAGATTAACCCTTTATCGAGCGTCCAGGATATTATATCAAATCCGGTGTCACCGGAATGATCAAACCCCAGAGCGTACTGAGTCTCCAGAAGAGAAAGATGAATCATTTCGATACTAACGGATTTGATATGATATAATTGCTAATTGCGATGACCGCGTTAAGTAATTACGATGCAACCGGATTAGATGAGCTTGCCCTCAACTTTTAATAAATTCCCGGAATTAATTTTTTGACTCGTTGGCGGTATTCAGAATACTCGGAATATTTTTCACTAAGCCAAGCTTCTTCGCGACGGGCTTTGATGTCGAAAAAAATCAGTAAAATTGCAGTAGCTATTAAGTGCGATAGGCTAAGTTGAAAAATTGTCCAAGCGAAAGCTGCTAAAATTAACCCGCCGTACAACGGATGCCGTACTATTCCGTAAATGCCTGTTTGGATTAATTCTCCATCTTCTCTGGGATAGGGTAAAGGTGTGAGGTTTTTTCCCAAATCTCTCAGCCCTTTGACAATTAAAATTAATGCGCCTAAACCGAGAATAGTTGCTATAATCCAGCTCAGATAAATTAGTTGAGTTGATGTGATTTTGAATCCCGGCGGTTGATAAACTGGCAAGATTGTAAATGCTGTGAGCAATCCTCCTTGCAGCAAAACTAAATATTCGCCGCGGCTGTTTTTGCGCCAGCCTTCGCGCGTGAAACCCCAGTCTGTTAAAATTTTCATAATTGAAGGAAGAAGGAAGTTCGGCAACGGATTCGCTCCACGGATGTAACGGATGTCAGTCCGATGTCCGTCGGAAGAAGGGAGAAGGAAGAGGAAAGAGGGGAGAGGGCAGAAGGAAGAGGGGAGAAGAAAGTGAACTGTAGGTTGGGTAGACTGAAGTAAAACCCAACCTACGGCGAACAGCCAACAGCGAACAGTCAACATTCAACAGTCAACAATTAACAAATTTATTCCCGCCAAGGACGTGTCATTAGTTCTAATTGATTGACTTCATCTTGGCTCAAATTCCAACCTAAAGCGCCTGCGTTTTCTTGGGCTTGTTTGGCGGTTTTGGCGCCGGGAATGGGGATGACTCCGTTTTGGCATATCAACCAGTTTAGGGCAACTTGGGCGGGCGTGCGATCGCGCTTTCTGCCCATTTTCCGCAGGGTAGACATGACTAATTCAATTTTTTCGATGCCGCTTTTGCTGAAGCGGGAGTCCATTTTGCGGGCTCCTGTAGGTGGTTCTTGGGCTGTGTATTTGCCGGTAAGCAATCCTTGGGCTAAGGGGCTGTAAGCTAAAATTGTGACGCCCAATTCGCGCGCTGCACTCACAATTCCTTGTTTTTCTACTTGCCGCGACAGCAAGGAGTACCGGACTTGATTTGTTGCTAGGGGAACGCCTCTTGCTGCTAGTATTTTGTGGGCTTGGCGCATCTGTTCTACTGAATAGTTGCTGACTCCTACTGCTTGAATTCTGCCTTGTTTGACTTCATCGGCTAAGGCGTTCATCAGGGTTTCTTGACTGAGTAAAAAAGTGAAGGGCCAGTGCACTTGGTAGAGGGCTATTTGTTCTACTTGCAAGCGTTTTAAGCTGGCACTCAAGGCTTCGGAAACAGATTTTCCTGTAATCCGCCAAGGTACGGGGCCGAATTTGGTGGCTATTTGCACGGGCTGGGTGGTTTTTTTGATAAACTGCCCCAGCAATTCTTCTGACAAGCCGTTACCGTAGACTTCGGCTGTGTCGAAGAAGTTGACTCCGCTGTCTAGGGATGTTTTGAATGCTGCTTCGACTTCGGCGGCGCCGTAGTTGCTGCCGTAGTTCCAAAATAGTTTGTCGCCCCAAGCCCAAGTTCCGACGCACAGGGGAATGACGGCTGGGCCGTTTTGTCCTAGGGTAATGGTTGTCACGGTTGGTAAATCCACAATTCTTTATTCTCTATTATTTTTCTATAAATAGTCGCGATCGAGCTTCTAGCCGAGGGAGGAAAGGCGGCGGGTGGCGATATCTCAGTTACTATAAATGCAAATGATGTGTTTATTTGAGTAGTTATGTCGATCGACCGTTTGCCAGATTCAAGATTAACAGATTCCGCGACTCCTGCTATCAAGAGAGTTACCCTGCTGACTATGTTCCGGTTGGGTTTGTTTCAGATGGGATTGGGCATGATGTCGATTTTGACCCTGGGGGTGCTCAATCGCGTCATGATTAAAGAGTTGGCGATTCCCGCTACTGTGGTGGCTGGTACGCTGGCTATGCACCAGTTTGTGGCGCCGGCTAGGGTGTGGTTCGGGCAAATGTCTGATGCTAAGCCTTTGTTTGGCCATCACCGCACGGGTTATGTGTGGATGGGCGGGGTTTTGTTTGTGATTTCTGCTTTTTTGGCGGTGCAGGTGATGTGGCGCTTGGGTAGCAGTTTGGAGGCTGTGGGGTGGACTACTCCTACTTACGGTTGGGTGGGTTTGTTGGGTTTGATTTTTGCGCTTTACGGTATTGCTATTTGTTCGAGTTCGACTCCTTTTGCTGCTTTGTTGGTGGATGTTTCCGATGAGGAGGATCGATCGAAGTTGGTGGGTGTGGTGTGGTCGATGCTGATGGTTGGTATTATTATCGGGGCGATTGTTAGCAGCGGTTTGCTGAAGCAAATTGATGGGGATGTGCCACGGGAAGTGTTGCAGGCTTCGATTAATGGTTTGTTTGTGAAGGTGCCGGCGCTGGTTTTGCTGTTGGTGGGGATTGCGACATTTGGGGTTGAGAAAAAGTATTCGCGGTACGGGGTGCGATCGATCGCAGTGAATCGAGAAGATAAAATTACTCTGGGAAGTGCGCTGCGGATTTTGACTGCTAGCCGCCAAACCGGTTTGTTTTTTACTTTCCTGCTGATTATGACAATTTGTTTGTTTATGCAGGATGCGGTTTTGGAACCTTACGGCGGGGAAATTTTTAAGATGTCGATTTCGGAAACTACGCGGTTGAATGCGATTTACGGTACTGGTACTCTGATCGGTTTGGGTACTACTGGTTTTTTTATTGTGCCCCGAATTGGCAAGCAAAATACGATTAGGTTGGGCTGTTTGTCGGTGGCGACTTGTTTAGGTTTGATTATTTTATCGGGATTCACAGGAAATCCAATTGTGTTTAAATCGGCTTTAATGTTGTTTGGTTTAGCTTCGGGTATTACGACGACTGGTGCGCTGAGTTTGATGTTGGATTTGACTGCTGCGGAAACTGCTGGGACTTTTATTGGTGCTTGGGGTTTGTCGCAGGCGATGGCGCGGGGTGTGGCGACGATTAGTGGCGGTGCTATTTTGGATTTGGGCAGAAATTTGTTTGGGGTGCCGATGTTGGCTTATGGGTTGGTGTTTGCTGTGCCTGCGGTGGGTATGATTCTGGCTGTTTGGCTGTTGGGTAGGGTGGATGTTCGGGAGTTTCAGGATAATGCTAAAAGTGCGATCGCCACTATTCTTGAAAATGAATTAGACTGAGGTTTTGTCAGTTGGCAGGTGTCAGTCGTCAGTTGGGCTGTGGCAGTTGTTAGTTCCAATATTCAATAACCAATAACTAATAACCAATCACTAATGACTAATTTTTGGGATTCTATTTTAAGTTTTGCACGGGTTACTGTCGAGAGAGTCGGACAGCAGTTGTTGCAAGATTTCGGTTCCGCGCAAGCGGATGAAAAGGATGACGGCAGTTTGGTTACGAAATCCGATAATTGGGCGGATGCAGAGATTAGAAGTGCGATCGCATCTGCTTTTCCTAGTCACGGGATTTTAAGTGAGGAGGGCGAACACGTTTTCCCCGATACTGAATGGTGTTGGGTTGTTGATCCTTTGGATGCAACAACTAATTTTGCTAGGGGAATTCCGATTTGGGGTATTTCTTTGGGTTTGTTGTATCGTGGAACTCCGGTTTTTGGCTACGTGCATTTGCCGCCAATTAATCAGTCTTTTTACGGTTTTTTTGCACCTGATTTTGCGGGCGGCGTGTTTGACAATATGCCTCAAGGTGCGTTTTTAAACGGGCAGCAAATTCGGCCGACTGCTGATAAAATGAGTGGCAATCATTTTTTTAATTTGTGTTCGCGGAGTGTGGGAATCGGGCCTCATCTTCCGAGTAAAGTTCGGATGTTGGGCATGGCTAGTTACAATTTTTTGACCGTGGCTTCGGGTGTGGCTATGGGAGGGGTGGAAGCGACTCCAAAAGTTTGGGATATTGCGGGGAGTTGGGTAATTGTGAAGGCTGCGGGTGCGGTTTGGTTGCCTCTGGAATCCCAGGGGATTTTTCCGCTGGAAGTGGGGAAGAATTACGGCAGGATTTCTTATCCGACTTTGGTGATGAACCGGCAGGAGTTGGTATCGGTGTTTTTGCCGTTTGTGGAGGCTTGGAAGAAGAAAAAAATGGGGTAATTTAGGTGAATCGAAGCTATCACGTAGGAAATCGAACAATTATTAAATAAAACTGCAAGGCAGGCGTAACGGAGGAGTCTCCCACGCCTGCCGTGCTGTTTGGAAGAAATATACCGACCGATGACCGATGGTTTAAGTATGTCTACTCTTGTCTATTTCTGCCAATCTGCGATCGGGTGGTTTTATTTTACGTCGATCGGGTGATGCGGTGCTGGTACAATTTGTGGTAAGTTTTCCACTCCCTATTATCTGTAGGAAATAAAATTATACCGGTTTTCAAGTAGAGCCACAAGGGTAAATAGATTGACTGCGGTGTTGGAAAAAGTAGATGAGTTGTATAGTGGCTAGGTCGAAGAGTTATCCTGTGGGAAGATACAAGAATAAACCTTGGAAGAAACTCGGAAAAGTCTGCGGTTTGCGATCGCACTTGATGCAGCCAGCGAAATAACAGATACTAGGATAGGGACACAACATTGCTGTGTCCCTACTGCCAAATGAATTTATTGCTTCAGGCGATTAATTTCGACAGCACATTAGACAACTTAGCACCTAGATTCTCAACAGCGTCCTGCTGTTTGGGATCTTTCATCGTACCGTCAGCATTAAATGCTTCAAAAGCTTGGGGAATTGCTTTCTGATCCGGGAGTACCAATACGTTAATATTCCCCAAGATCGATCGCAAATGAACCAATCCCCGCAAACCGCCCATTCCCCCTGGGGAAGCACTCATAATTACCGCTACTTTGCCAGTAAATGCCACCAATCCCGGTTCACCCGGTGCTGGGCGCGATACCCAATCGATCGCATTTTTCAACACAGGCGTAATTGAACTGTTATACTCAGGGGAAGCTATCAAAAACCCGTCATGCGCTACCATCAATTCCTTCAATTTACCGGCGTTTTCTGGCATTCCCTCTCTTGCTTCCAAATCTTCGTCAAATAGCGGCATCGGCAAATCGCGCAAATCTACATAAGTAACTTCTGCGCCCGCCGCAGTAGCCCCAGCCGCCGCAACTTTTACCAGCAGTTTGTTATATGATCCTTCACGGGTACTTCCGGCAAATGCAAGTATTTTTGGTCTGTTTGTCATTGATTTTTTCCTAATTATTGCTTCCGCGTATAATTGTACTATTCAGAGTGATTCCAAACAAAGTCAGCAATGGGTCTATCTGCCGACAAAACAGGATTGTCACTGGAATTCAGTAAAACCGATCGCATTTTTACATTCCCGACACCCAAACGCCTCTCGACGCGACTGGGAATGCCGTAACCGTAAATAATGTGTCCTTTCCCCGCCAACACCACAACTTGATAGTCGGGGTTTGCTTTGACAAATTCAGCTATTTTTTCCGCCATAGTTTCGTCCCACAAAACTTGGGCTTGCAAAAATCTTTCAAAAGCCGTACTATTTCCCTGTCCTGCCTTTTGGTGTTGCTGGAAAACTTCTAGCAGCAGTTGCCGATATTCGGCGTTGTCGGTGCGAATTTCGGATATTGGCGGAATGTGCTTTTTTTCCTCGGCTGTGAGGCTTTCTAAACCTTGACTGGCAACTTTTCTCGTTACTTCGGATGGTGTATTTAAGGCGAGGACAGGTAGTTGATTTTCTTTGGCAAACCGCAAAATGGGGGCGTAAGATTCCCAGGGAAAGCGCCATCTGCGATCGTACTCTGTTTGCTCGACTAATTGCTGTTCAGTCAGTTTACCTGCTAAGTAATTGTCGATCGCACTTTGAAAGGGACGCTGAAACATTTCCATCGCGATCGCAATTTTCCGATTTTGCCGCTGCATTTCTCGGATAATCCCCAGTTGAGCTTGGTGGTCTTCTGCGCTATCGTGGGTTTCTCCCAGATACACGACTTTTGCCTTTACCAACTGTTGTAGAATCTCTTGGTTCGTGTAAGTTTGCCCAGGTTGAGGGTTCGCCGTGGTTTGCGCTGTCACTGCACTGCTGCACAGTAGAAAGATACTCAGCGATAAGGCGCACAGCTTGATGAGTTTGGTTGTTTTCATACAAATATTATGTCGTTTCTCGCAGCAGCAAGCACAGCCGAACTCTACTATTTTAGCTGAGCAGCTAGAAAGCTCAATGCTTAATTTAAGTTCATAATTATCCGTGGTTACTTCTAAAAATGTAAAGTTTAGTTGCAGGTACTTGCGCTTCTAGAATAAGGTGCTAAATTAATAATATGAAGCGAACAAAAAGCTTCTCTGACAGATACAACCTCTAGATACCACAGCGAAGTTCACAATAGAATCTAAGGAGTAAAAACGCTGTTTAATCTCACATCTGTCTCATCAAAAACCAATAGCAGCACCCACCAACAAAGCTGATACTTCCTCAACTAATTAGAGGGGAGCAATGCAACTGAATCCGAGGATTATTGCAACTCCACATCGAAGTTGAAAAAAGAGGAAATCACTCGGTACATATGGCTGGGTGCTGTTGTTGTTAAAGTTGTTGTTAAAAAAGATTTTCGGTTTGTGATGTTTTTTTTTCAGTAGAGGCAGAGCCTCTAGATATGCGTTACCGGGCAGAGCCAGGTAACGAGCATAAAAGGAGAAAAACTAGAAAATTATATTATCTCCCGTCGATTACCCCTAATACGGTAGGGGCGGGTTCACGAAAAATATCGGTCAATAATTGACAATCTCAAAAACCCGCCCTTTTAATCGCTCGATAGGACATGATATTACTGGAAAATTGTCTCGTCTTCCTTCCGCCACGCGGGATCGACGATACAAATAAATATTAGCGGCTCTGTGCCACAGTTGTAAATAAACTGCTTGGCGTTTGGGGGAATGTAAACTGCATCTCCGGCTTCCACGAATTGATTTTCGTCGTCGATGTGCATTTCTCCAACGCCACTGAGGATGTAATAAACTTCAGAAGTTGTCAGGGAGTGCAGCGCAGAAGTTTGTCCCGGTGGCAAAGCGGCGTGGGCTAAACTGTAACGCAAATCCACAGCTTGTTTGTCTGGATGCAGCAATTCTCGCAGTTGAGTACCGTCGCCAGCAATAAACTCATCGCAGGCATTTAGCTTTTGAATTAGCATTTTTTCCCCTCTCCTGAAAATCTCTTTACCACAACTTAAGTTTAATTGAAAGACCCAGAGATGTTAAGAAATATGTAAAGCGGCGGTCGGATTTTTTAACCGTAAATTCCCGAATGCCCTCGATAATCAGGACAGTCGATCGCATCTTCAGATAAAGCTATAGTAGGCTGAACGGGACACTTGAGGTGGTAGTCGCCGGTGAAAAATACGCAGTTAGCACAAGGGATTTGGTGCATCCGCTGAGCTCGACGCAGGGAGTCGGAGACAGTACGCCCGATACTCGAACACAGCAAAAAAACTAAACCCCAGGCGGACACAAAACACAGCGGCACTAAAATAGGCTGTATTGCCTTAAGCAAAAAGTAAAGCATAGCAAGAAAATTCAGCGGTATAAGCCACACATACATTACAGTAGTGGAATTGCCGATCGATCGACCAAAAAGTTTAGAATCCTTTACAGCTCGATCGAGAAACCGGGCAATTATGGCATGATAAGGAACAGTCCTTAAATAAAATTAGAGGAAATCAGTTATGACTCTGCGATTAGGCGATACAGTTCCCAACTTTACCCAAGCTTCCTCTGAAGGCGAAATCAATTTCTACGACTGGGCTGGCGATAGCTGGGTCGTGTTGTTTTCTCACCCGAAAGACTATACTCCAGTGTGCACCACAGAACTCGGTGCAGTGGCCCGTCTAAAGTCGGAATTTGAAAAGCGGGGCGTCAAAACCATTGCCCTCAGCGTCGATGATGTGGATTCTCACATGGGCTGGATTAAAGATATTGAGGAAACTCAAAAAGTCACCCTCAACTATCCGATTTTAGCAGATGGCGATCGTAAAGTCTCCGACATTTACGATATGATCCATCCCAACTCGCTAAACAACTTAACAATCCGCACAGTTTTTGTTATTGACCCGGAAAAGAAATTGCGTTTGAGCATTACTTATCCGGCGAGTACGGGTCGCAATTTTAATGAAATTTTGCGAGTAATTGATTCCTTGCAACTTACCGACAAATACAGCGTTGCGACTCCGGTTGATTGGAAAGACGGCGACGATTGCGTAATCGTACCTTCGATTACCGACCCCGCAGAGTTGGCAGAGAAATTTCCTAAAGGCTACACCCCGATTAAGCCTTATTTGCGGATGACTCCTCAGCCGAATAAATAGGTTTAACATTCCTGGAAGCAGAACCTAATTATGTAGGGTGCCCGCGGAGCACCTTACCTCTATAATTCGCGCGTCATATCAAATCCGTTGACATCGGAATTATTATCTCTCTCTTCTCTTTCTCTGTGTCCTCTGTGCCCTCTGTGGTTTAATCATTCCGATACAACCGGAATTGATACCACACCAGCTTGTAGCTAGGACTTGAGTCCTTAATCCTGATTTTTGAGGACTCAAGTCCTCACTACAAAAAAATAAATTGTGCAATCTTGTCTGAACAATTTAGAGTGGAGGAAAGGCAAAATGGTGTCATCAACAATTGTGTTGCGAATGCCGCCCAAGTTGCAAATGACAGACGACGAGTTTTTCGAGTTCTGTCAAATCAATAGTGAGTTACGCATTGAACGCAACAAATCGGGAGAATTGGTAATTAGGCCCCCTACTGGTGGAACAACAGGAAATCGCAGCGGTAGCGTCTTTGGAGAGTTGTATATTTGGGCTCGGCAAGATGGAACCGGTATGTGTTTTGACTCCAGTACGGGATTTAAGCTTTCAATGGGTGACAAGTCTCCAGATGCCTCGTGGATTAAACTGGAACGGTGGAATGCTTTGTCACCAGAACAGCAAGATAAATTCCCACCTATTTGCCCGGATTTTGTAGTAGAACTCAGGTCTGCTTCTGATAATCTCAAGCCATTGCAAGAAAAAATGCAAGAATATATGAGAGAACCAGGAGTGCAGTTAGGCTGGTTAATTGACCGCAAAAATCGCAGAGTTTATATTTACCGTCCTGGTTTGCCAGAGGAATGTTTGGAGAATCCGGCTACAGTTAGCGGCGACCCCGTTTTGCCCGGATTCGTACTCAATATGAGCAAGATTTGGTAGAACTCCTAGCAATAAATATCAACTTATTGTAAAAATTAATCATAGGATACACACACGCAAAAAATATGGATATTAAAAACGGCTTTGTAGGCACAATCGGCAACACGCCACTAATTCGCTTAAACAGCTTCAGCGATGAAACAGGCTGCGAGATTCTCGGCAAAGCAGAGTTTCTCAATCCCGGCGGTTCCGTTAAAGATAGGGCTGCTTTATACATCATCAAAGATGCAGAAGAAAAAGGCTTGCTGAAACCGGGCGGCACCGTTGTTGAAGGCACTGCAGGCAATACTGGCATCGGTTTAGCCCACATTTGCAACGCTAAAGGTTACAAATGTTTGATTGTGATTCCAGATAACCAATCTCAAGAAAAAATCGATGCTTTGAAAACCTTGGGTGCTGAAGTTCGGACTGTTCCTGCTGTTCCTTACAAAGACCCGAATAATTATGTCAAATTGTCGGGAAGATTGGCTTCGGAACTGGAGAATGCAGTCTGGGCAAATCAGTTTGACAATTTAGCCAATCGCCGAGCTCATTACGAGACAACTGGCCCGGAAATTTGGGAACAAACAAACGGGAAAATTGATGCTTGGGTAACAGCTACTGGTACCGGCGGCACTTTTGCGGGCGTAGGAATGTTTTTGAAAGAAAAAAATCCTGCTGTGAGAATTGTCTTGGCAGACCCGATGGGCAGCGGGCTTTACAGTTATTTCAAAACTGGGGAAATTAAGACTGAAGGTAGTTCGATTACTGAGGGAATTGGCACCACTCGCGTGACTGGAAATATGGAGAATGCCCCGGTAGACGACGCCATCCAAATTGACGATACTGAAGCTGTCCGGGTGATTTACCAACTGCTGAGGAAAGAAGGGCTGTTTATGGGCGGTTCTGTGGGGATTAATGTGGGGGCGGCCGTGGCTTTAGCGAAGCAAATGGGGCCTGGACATACGATTGTTACGGTACTCTGCGACGGCGGGGCTCGGTATCAGTCGCGTTTGTTCGATCGACAATGGTTGGCTTCCAAAGGTTTGTCACCAGATTAATCGTAGGGTGCGCTGCGGCGCACCTTAAAATCTGGGCATATATAAAATCTGGGCATATATGCGCGCACCTATTCCCATGATAAAAAAATAGCATATATGTAGCAGAATGTCAAGTAAAAAAATATGAAAATGATCGAATCTTCTAGGCAAGTTCTTGTTTGCCAAAACCGCACTTGTCGCAAGCAAAATTCAGCAAAGATACTGGCAGCTTTTCAGAAATTGTCACCCTCAGAAGTTGAATTTGTTGCTAGCAGTTGTTTGGGACAGTGTGGCAACGGGCCGATGGTGTTGGTGCTGCCAGAAGAGGTTTGGTACAGCGGTGTTTGCCCTGAAGAAGTTGTGGCAATAACTGAGCAACATTTGCGGGGAGGAAAGCCGGTGGAGAGGATGCTTTACCGCAAGTTTCACCGACTTTCTAAGTAGTCGATCGCCCTCGTTTAAAATTCTTCCGCAAACAACCGGCGGAGAATTTCCGTGACTTCGGCGCAAAATCTGGCGTCGAGTTCGATCGCTAGGCGATCGACACTGGAACCGTCTAAAACTTTTTCTGCCCGCAAAGTCATGGCTAAAGTTCTAAGTTTTGCCGACTTTCCCGCCGCTTTCGGCCGCTCGTCAACAAACCGCACTAAAGCCACATAAACTGTTTCTAGGGTTCCCCTGATCGAGCTGAGTCCGTAACCCAATTTTGATATAATTACTGGAGAAGTGATAAGGCTATCCATCCCCAAAGTTTTAATTGCTACGTCCACATATCGAGCGCTGTCATGTCCCATTGCTCTGACAATGCTTTCTAAGCTGTTCCACTGAGATGCTTTCATGCGCGATCGCTGTTCGATATGGAAGTGCCATCCTAACATAGAAATTAGCCTGGTCAAGTCATAAGCAGATACGGAATTTTTTTGTTTGGTGCTGTTTAATGCGGCACTTAAAAGCACTTGTTTTTTGGTGAGATCGAAGATTTTTGGGTTGTTGAGATAAGGATTTTCGCCGTAATCGCCGCGAAAAATTAGGTCGTTATTGCCAGTAGCGCTCTTCAGCCATTGCTCTAGTCCTATGCGAGTATCGAAACGTTTGAACATCGCGGCTAAGGAGTTTGAACTTGCTATATTTGAGGCATAGCTAATCATGTCTTTTGCTACATCGTAAAAGTAAAAATCGTGTCTTAGCCCGTTGCCATCTCTAACAACGCAGTTGTCAATGTCGCAGTCGGGATATTTGCTATTTATTTGACTGACGATATTAAGGAGCGGGATAATTTTAGTGGCACTCCACTGCTCAGCATTGGTAAGTGCGTTTTTTCCCAGCCACTGTGCCTGAATTTTGCCGTCTACAAAAGTACCAATGCAAACGCAGGCTTCTTTGATGTCTTCGTGGAGGAAACTTAAAGCTTGAGAGTTAATTTGAGGTAGTTCTCCCAGGCTGGGAAAGGCGGTAAGTTTGAGGGGATTATTGGGCCCGGGAATAGAGCTAATTACTTTTAAGCCGTCGGGTTTCTGTTTGAGATAATCGGGATAGTTTTTAATTTGTTGTTGATAAGGGGACTTTTCAATGCCCCGGTCTAAAAAAGCTAGTTTGTTTATGTTAGCTTTGGCATCTATTTCCATTTGGAGATAGTTTTTGAAGATGCGCGCTCGGTCTTTTGCGAGTTCGAGGGAGGTGAGGTTCATGATAATTGTTGGCAGCTTGTTACGAATAAGTAAATCACTATACTAGGATTTACGCAAACAAACCGGGTTGCTATGCAAAATTTTGTTTGAAAAACGAAAAATTTATGAATAACCGGGTTTCAGGCAGTAACTGCGTCCAGGACTATATATCTGAGCTCGCGCATTGCGCTCAAGCTTTTTTGCCGCGTACTTGAATGCGTTTGTCGGTTTTTTGTTTCTTAATCCAAGAGATAAATTTCTGGAGTTCAGGCTCATTTTTGAGCTTTTCCAGGGTGTTGAGTTCTTGGGCGAGGTGTTTGTTGTCAAATAGAGAGTGAATCTGGCGGTGACAGGCTGAGCAAATGTCGATTGTCAGGCTGGGATCTTCGTTTTTCCGCTTGGTGTTTTGTTTGGGGGTGAGGTGATGGGCGGTTAATGCTTCCATTTGTCGATCGCACAATTCGCACTGCATAATTTTCTCAAGGCTGCTGGATAGGGGAATTGCTACTTTGAGTTTAGCGCGATCGGCTTTGATTCATGTGAATGAAGCTCGATCGCACTCTCCAAACAATAAAAAACCCCCAATTGGGGGTCATACAAATCTCTTGTGGCAGAGGCCAAAAAGCCTCTGGGATCACAAAATATACAGTAACAGAAACAAAACAATCCAAATCACATCCACAAAGTGCCAGTAAATCTCAGTCGCTTCGATTCCGAAGTGGTGCTCGCTAGAATAGTGACCTTGCACGCGCGATCGCCACACCACCCCCGCCATCAGCAGCACTCCAAACGTAACGTGCAAGCCGTGAAAAGCAGTCAAAACGTAAAAGCAACTGGCATACAAATTAGTCGTCAAGCCAAACTCTAAATGAGTGTATTCGTAAACCTGACCTGCCAAGAAAACTGCGCCCATAGCAATAGTTACGAGCAACCAATTCCGCATTCCGGTGGCATCATTCTTTTTGATTGCAGTATCAGCATTGTGAATTACAAAACTGCTAGCAATCAGAATTATCGTATTAATTCCCGGCAGCAATAACTCTCGCCCTGGCGTACCTTCAGGAGGCCACACGGGGGCCATCGCCCGATAAATCAAATACGCGGCAAACATACCGAAAAATATCATGCCTTCAGCGCACAGGAACACAATTACACCTAACATTCGGTGGTCGGGATGCTCGACGCCGTGTGCTTCTACTTCGCCCTCGTGGTGGTAATTTAGGGCTGTTTTTGTCGGATCGATCGCTGGAATTTGCATAATAAATTGGTAATGAAGAAGTCAGTTGTCAGTTGTCAGTTGGCAGTTGGCAGTTGGCAGTTGGCAGTTGGCAGTTGGCAGTTGGCAGTTGGCAGTTGGCATTAGTCATTAGTTAACAGTTAACAGTCAACAGTCAACAGTTAACAATGCCCAATGCCCAATGCCCAATGCCCAATGCCCAATGCCCAAATAACTAATAACTATTCGCCATCTTGACTTTCATCAGCAGGAGAATCAACATCTATCTCTGATTCAGGAGCGACCAAAGTTGCAGTACCGCCCAAGAAAGTTGAAGCTTGAGCCTCCGCAACAGGAATACCTGTTTTCTGGGCGTTGCGGGTGGCATTTTCCCTCAGCTTGAGCCTGAGACGTTCCCCTGTATTCTGAATTTTTTCCATGCCGTAATCGTAAGGCCCCGTGGCCAATACCGGCACTCCTTCAAAATTTTCGATCGGGGGCGGCGAAGTCGTCATCCATTCCAAACTCAAAGCTTGCCAAGGATTGTCACCTGCTTTCGGGCCATACCTCCAGCTCCAAATCACATTAATGATAAACGGGATTGTAGAGACTGCCAGCATATAAGCACCGACAGTACAAATGACATTAATTGTGGTAAATTTCGGGTCGTACATTGCCACGCGCCGAGGCATTCCTTGCATCCCCAAAGCGTGCATCGGCAGGAAAGTTACAGTAAAGCCAACATAGGTTAAAACAAAGTGAACTCTACCCCAAAATTCATTAATCATCCGCCCGGTCATTTTGGGGAACCAGTGGTAAAAAGCAGCGTAAATGCCAAACACTGAGCCGCCAAATAGCACGTAGTGTAGGTGAGCGACGACAAAATAAGTGTCGTGAACGTGAATGTCGAAAGGTACGGAAGCTACCATGATCCCGGTGATGCCGCCGAGCACAAATGTTGAGATAAAACCCATGCCAAATAGCATCGCGCTGACAAGCCGGAGTTTGCCTCCCCAAATAGTTGCCAACCAGCTAAATATTTTAATCCCAGTTGGTACGGCGATGATCATAGTCGTGATCATAAAAAACATCCGCAGCCAGCCGGGGGTGCCGCTGGTAAACATATGGTGCGCCCACACGATCAAGCCCAAAAAGCTGATAGCGAGACTCGAATAGGCGATCGCCAAATAACCAAAAATTGGCTTGCGGGAATGCACCGGCAAAACTTCTGAAATCACCCCGAAAAAGGGCATAATCATAATGTAAACTGCCGGGTGCGAATAAAACCAGAATAAATGCTGGTAGACGATGGGATCGCCGTTGCCGGTCGGGTTAAAAAATGCCGTCCCCGCTAACAAGTCAAACGACAGCAAAATCAAAGCTGCAGCTAAGACTGGAGTAGCAATCAAAGTCAGCGCTGAAGTCGCAATCATCGCCCAGCAAAACAAGGGCATATCATTGAGACCCATGCTCGGAACGCGCATGGTGAAGATGGTAATGGCAAAATTTACCGCCCCCAAAATCGAAGAAGTTCCCAGAATCAAAACGCTGAGAATCCAAATTTCTTCCCCGGCTTGAGCAGTAACTAAGCTCAAAGGCGGATAGGAAGTCCAACCCGCCTGTGGAGCTCCTACCAAAAAACTGCTCAACAGCAACACGCCACCTACGGGAATCATCCAAAAGGCAACGGCATTCAGCCTGGGAAATGCCATGTCTTTTGCCCCGATCATTAAGGGGATCAAAAAGTTAGCAAATCCGGCTCCGGCGGGTACGATCCACAGGAAGATCATCACCGTGGCGTGAACAGTAAATAAACTGTTGTAGAGTTCGGGGGTGACAAAATCGGAGTCGGGGGTGGCGAGTTCTGTTCGCACCAAAGTTGCCATCACGCCGCCGATTAGATAGAAAATAAATGTTGTGACTAGGTATTGAATACCGATGACTTTGTGGTCGGTATTAAAAGTGAAGTAGTCGCGCCAATGTCTATCGGCGGGCGCTGTTCCGCGAGCCTCAGTGTTTGCACTTTCTTGGAACTGTGCTTGTGTCATAGTTATTAGTCATTAGTTATTAGTCATTAGTTATTAGCTAAGGATCAAAGACCCAGTGCCAGGAACTAATGACTATTTTTAGTGATGAGTTGGGTGAAGTTGTTCTAGGGTTTCGGAATTAATTTTTATTTCCCTGACGTAGGGAGCCAAAAATTCACCGTCTGACAATTCCCCTGGATTGACTGCAACTGCTTGCTCTAAGTTTTGACTGCTAGCAACTTGCTGGCTTTGCAGCCAACCGTCGAATTCTTCTGGTGTGTGAACGACTGCTAAAGCTTTCATCGCTCCGTGATAAGCGCCGCACAATTCAGCACAAACAACCCGGTATTCGCCGGTTTTAGTTGGTGTAAATCTCAGTTCGCTCGGCCGCCCAGGAATTGCATCTTGTTTGAGGCGAAATTCCGGCAGCCAAAATGCGTGCAGCACGTCTTGGGCTGCGATATTTAGCTGTACGTCGCGGTTGACTGGCATATGCAGTTCGCCAGAACTAACGCCGCTTTCTGGATAGCTAAATATCCAGGCGTACTGCAAACCTGTGACATTTACAACTAAGTCTGCTGGTTTGTCTTCATTTTCTGGGGAAGCGCCTACGCCTAAAGCAACGAGTTTTGGAGACGGAATTTGAGGGGCGTTTTGCGGTGTATCTGAGAGTGTGGCTGCGATCGCACTTCCCCGCATTTTAGAGTGCGCTTGCATCGTGCCGTGGTCATGATTGCCCATCGGATCGAGGCCTCCCATTGAGTTGTAAATCTCAAAACTGTAGACTCCGATTCCTAAAATAATCACCGCTGGCACGGCTGTCCAAAGAATTTCTAAGGGAAAGTTGTCATGCCAAGGCGGCCCGTCTGTGTTGTCTCCTTGACGGCGGCGATATTTAATTGCAGCAACGATGAGAATTCCTTGGACCATGATAAATAGTCCAGTGGAAATGGTCATCATTGTATTGAAAAGTGCGTCTATGTCGGATGCTTCGTCAGAGGCGGCGATCGGCATCAAACCGTGATTCTGCCCGTACCAGAGACTGATCAGAGTCACTCCGATGCCGGCGAGCATGGTGAGGATGGAACTGGGAATGTTCACGCTGGTACTTCTTAATAGCGACACTTCTTCGCTTGAAAAATGAAGGAAGCGCCTCTGGGTTATCAATTTTTAATTGTAAATGGTATTTTTAGTAAAATGTCTCTCTTAAGGGTTACTTAAGGCTTAGAATTTTTGACCGATCGCCCGATTGCCTCAAAAGTACGTCTTTTGTACCTTGACAAAAATGAGTAAAAATGCTAAACAATCGCTCTGTTTGGCTGCTAAATTTGAGATTTTTTCTCAAACACCATCAAATGCTGTTGAGGTAACATATCTTTGGTCTCTTTCCATACTAAACCGACGGCTGCCATTTCTTTTTTCACCTGCTTCTGCGTCATTTTGTGCAAGCCTTTAATGGGAATCAGTGGGTTTTCGCCCCGATACTCGATCGATACCGTGCGGCCTCCCGGTTTGAGTGCTTTCACAATTCCTTGCATCATTTCTCTGGGATATGCAAATTCGTGATAAGCATCCACCATTACAACTAAATCTACGCTGTTTTCTGGCAAATTCGGATTGTCGATACTGCCCAAAACTGGCTCAACGTTAGCAATTTTTTTTTCTTGTTTATTCAATTCCAGAAAATTAATCATTTCCGGCTGCACGTCAACGGCTAAAACTTTTCCTTGTGGAACTAAGGGAGCGATGCGAAAGCTAATATATCCCGTTCCCGCTCCAATGTCTGCTACAATATCGGTGGGTTTTAAATCGAGATTGTTGACTAATCGAGCTGATTTTTCTTCCATGCCGCGAGACGGTCTTTCTAGCCAACTAGCGCCTTGATATCCCATGACTTGGGCAATTTCTCGACCCATGTAAAATTTGCCGATGCCGTCTGGATTGTGGACTGTTCGCTGCTGATAAATTTGGTCGTCACTGGCGGTTTTACTTGCTTCTGCAGCAGCACAGGCATTGAGCGGCAAGATGCAAAGAATTGTCAATATTATTACTGTTAAGGGTTTAATGAATTGTGCGATTTTTTTCACGATCGTCCTAATTGTATGTTTAATTTTTTCATTACCAGGCTCTGCGCGGTAATGCAGAACCAGAGGACGAGCCTCGCGAATATGGAGAATAGTTTAAGATTTAGCTGACAGCGGATTCTAACAATTTAATTGTACCAGAGTCAGCGTCCATTTC
Source organism: Microcoleus sp. AT3-D2 (assembly GCF_036705715.1). Classification (NCBI taxonomy): domain Bacteria; kingdom Bacillati; phylum Cyanobacteriota; class Cyanophyceae; order Oscillatoriales; family Microcoleaceae; genus Microcoleus; species Microcoleus sp. AT3-D2. The sequence goes on from NZ_JAUBVE010000054.1 coordinate 25,484, forward strand.
GACTTCTTGACCGATCGGCAAAGTGAACTGTTCCCGGATGTGTCCCACCATTGAACCATACCACGCGGGAATATTTAAAGGGCGAATGTGGTCGGACAAGACTTGAGGTAAAGTTAGGGACTCTTGCGGTTTTTCAGCTTCGCACTTGGTACACTGTCCGAAAATAAAACCGGATATTTTATCAAGAATGCCCGCTAATTTGAGCTGCGTCAACATTCTATCGATGCGATAAACTTCTTCGCCAACTTCCTCGACAAACAAAATACTGTTTTCCCACTGCGGTAAATATGCAGAACCCACCATTGCTGCGATTACTGATAAATTTCCACCGATTAGTTTTCCCCTAGCTGTGCCCCGCCCGATTGTTTGAACTTGCACGCTTTGGGAGTTTTGCATCGTCACAGAACCTCCCTCAAACAAAACTTTTTTGACGTAATTTACTGTAAAGGGACTCCAAGTTGACGCACCTAAAGGGCCGTGAAAAGTAACTCTATTAGTTTTAGCATAAATCGCCAATAACAGTGCAGTAATATCGCTGAATCCCATAATAATTTTAGGATTGTTGCGGATAATATTGTAATCCAGGAGCGGCAATATCCGAGCACAGCCCCAGCCGCCCATCCCGGTAAAAATAGCTCGCACTGAGTCATCGGCAAAGGCTGCGTTGACATCGGCGGCGCGATCGGCATCCTTGCCGGCTAAATAGCCGTAGCGATCGTAAAAATGCTCTCCCAATTTAACTTTTAAACCCAGCTTTTCGATAACTTTAAAAAAGTCCTCGATTTCTTTTTTGTAGTTGAAAGCAGCAGGATTGATTAAAGCTACTGTGTCGCCGATTTGCAGGCGGCGCGGCTTAACGATCGCACTTTGGGGAGATAGATTGGTTTGGGCGAGCGGCAAAAGCTGAGTACCAATAGCAGTCAGCCCAAAAGTTGTGAGCAGAGCGCGGCGGCGGAGAGTCATAGCTGTTAGGTAATTTTTGCTATAATTGTATAGCAAAATCTCTGCCATATCAGTTTAAAATTGCGAGTTTACAATGAAAACCGACACTAAAATCTCAGCTAAAAAATCTTGGGCTCAAGCTTTAGCCCTTCCTGCTGCAGAGTTTCCGCTGACTCAGCTATTCATTAAAAGCGGTAAAATTCCCGCAGGATTGCGCGGCACTCTCTACCGTAACGGGCCCGCACGTTTGGAACGCGGCGGTGTTGCTGCGGGACACTGGTTTGATGGCGACGGTGCAATTTTGGCGGTACATTTTACCGATGCCGGTGCTGCTGCTGTTTATCGCTACGTGCAGACAGCGGGATATCAAGCTGAGGAAAAAGCTGATAAATTTCTCTACAGTAATTATGGCATGACAGCACCGGTGCCTGCGTGGTTGCGGTGGACTAAATCTGTTAAAAATGCTGCCAATACTTCAGTTTTAGCTTTGCCCGATCGCCTTTTAGCTTTGTGGGAAGGCGGCTTGCCTCACAGCCTCGATTTGCAAACTCTGGAAACTCAGGGAACGGACGATTTAGGAAGTTTAGAGAGTGGATCTTCTTATTCCGCTCACTCCAAGCGCGATCCGATTACTGGCCATATTTTTAACTTTGGAACTACACCGGGTGCCAGTACAAAGTTGAATCTGTATAAAAGCGATCCTACAGGCAAAATTGTGCAACAAGCAACTGTTGCTTTAGATGGAATTCCCATGATCCACGATTTTGTTTTAGCTGGAAAGTATCTAATATTTTTTGTACCGCCGGTGCGACTCAAATTTTTGCCCGTATTAGCTGGAATTAGCAGTTTCGGCGACTCTTTTGAATGGAAACCGGAGTTAGGTACTCAGATATTAGTTGTTGACTCTGAAACTCTCTCTTTAGTTAGTCGCGGCGAAACCGATTCTTGGTTTCAGTGGCATTTTGCTAACGGTTTTGTCAAGGAAGATGGTTCGGTAGCGGTTGATTTTGTGCGCTTCGCTGACTTTCAAACTAATCAGCGACTGAAAGAAGTAGCGGCGGGTGAAACTCGCACCGATGCGGAGGGGACTCTGTGGCGGGTGCATCTCAATCCTCAGACGGGAAAAGTGACAGCAGCCGAAGAATTGTTGGATCAACCTTGCGAATTTCCGATCGTACCTGCTTCAGAAATAGGGCAAGACTCGCGATATATCTATCTGGCAATGTATCGGCCTGACGTTGATATTGTACGGGAACGTTATGGTGCGATCGCCCGTTTGGACACGCAAAGCCGCAATCTCACAATTGCCGACTGTGGCGAAAATCGCTATCCCGCAGAACCCATCTACGTTCCAGATATTTCGTCGGAGAAAGGTTGGATAGTAACAGTTATTTATGACGGCAATTCTGACAGCAGCGAAGTCTGGATATATGACAGCGACGGACTTTCCCGCGAACCTGTTTGCCAGCTAGAATTGCCCGGTGTCATACCTTTGGGCTTTCACGGCACTTGGAAATCGGCAGTATGAGAAAATTGTAAAGAAGTGTTGCGGAAGATTTATTAAAAATTGTTGCCGCTTCTCTGTCAAGTTGTTAAGGTGTGTGTAGATAGGAAATTCTCATATCTAGGAGGTGTGGAATTGATAATCTGCATTGCTCAATTATCCTGTGCCAATTCGCACGAATCCCCGGCGATTTTAAGTCGCGGTTGCACAGGATATCGTCTGCCTCTGCGGACTAAAAAAAGAGGGGTAATTAAGCCCTGGCGAATAACCAATCCCGGCGAATATTCCCGGCCAGTTTACTCGCAGCTACACAGGCAAAGTCCGCCTTCACGGACTGAACAAAGAGGGGTTCTCCAACCCCGGTAAATGACAAATTCGCGGATCACCAATCCCCGGCCAGTTTATTCGCGGCTACACAGGCTAAGTGCGCCTCCGCGAACTGAATAAAAGCGGTAATAAAGCCCGCTTGGCCAGGATTTATGACTAGGTTTGCCCATCTCAGCTTTGTCTGCTGGCATGAGGTTAAAAGACCAGATAATTAACTGATTTCTGGCAAACCAAAAGTTTAGTTCAGCTCACGCGCACGTTAGCGATTCAAAAGTTTTTAGTTTTGAGTTAACCCCACAAGTAAATGAGGTCTATCGGAACAAGATAGCCTTTTCAACAATTATGAATTATGAGTTGTTACCGCCAAAACATCCAACTCATAGCTAATAATTCACAACTCACAACTCATAACTCCGTGCCGCAGTGAGCATCTACCAAAAGGTTTAATCTATGCAACTTCAAGGAAAAACAGCTCTTGTTACAGGGGCTTCGCGCGGAATTGGGCGATCGATCGCCCTGGAATTAGCGAGACAAGGAGTCAAACGCTTGTTGATTGTGGCGCGCAACCGCAGGCAATTAATTGAACTGGCAGAGGAAATCGATGTTTTGGGCACAGAAGTAGTGCCGTTAGCTTTGGATTTAACTCAGTCAGTAGCGGTGAATATTGCGATCGCCCAAGCTTGGCGAGATTGCGGCCCCATTCACCTGCTAGTCAACTGTGCAGGCGTCGCCCACCAAGCATCTTTCTTGCGTTCCCCGCTGCCGTTAATCGAGGAAGAAATCGCCTTAAACTTGCTCGGAACCTACACAATTACCCGCTTGATAGCTCGGCGAATGGCGACTCAAAGAGAGGGAACAATCGTCAATGTTTCGAGCTTAATGGGCAAAATAGCGGCTCCCACAATGGCGACTTATTCTGCTACCAAATTTGCCATTTTGGGATTCACCCAAGCTTTGCGGAGCGAGTTAACTCAGTACAATGTTCGAGTCACAGCTTTGCTGCCATCTCTAACAGATACCGACATGGTGCGAGACTTGGAGCAATTCCGGTGGGTAGTGCCCACAACTCCCGAAAAAGTTGCCCTAGCACTTGTCGCGGGATTGCACAAAGATGCGCCGGAAATCTTAGTAGGATACCAAAGTCATCTAGCAGTTTGGTGTCACCGAATTGCGCCTTGGCTGCTGGATTTTGTGTTGCGGATGGCGACTCCAGAACTTCGGGATAAATCGCGGGGTCGTAAATTGCGGGAGGCTTTGGCTAGCGGGCGATAAACCCTTTTATGGGCGGGCTTTCCGGCCCAACCCACAATAAAACTCATTCTTTGTGGAACGGGCAAGATGCCCGTTCCGGGCTCTTCGGCCCATTGGTGTCAACTTAAGCTGTCAGCCCGCCCACCCGGTAGTCCGCCCACCCGGTAGTCCGCCAGGGATTGAAATCCCTGTCTCATAGCTAAAGTCCTCTGAAGAGGACTAATGAGTTTAAACATTCGGCGTTGCTGAATACAGGTAGGAATTCAGATTTCCCAATTGCTATAAGACAAGTATGGTGAGTTTTATAACATCAAGCGAAAAGTTGATTCATACCCTGAATTAGCAATGCCAAAAATGCTTCTTCTCAGTCCTCTTTAGAGGACTTTAGCTATGAGACAGGGAATTCATTCCCTGTCGGATTGTCGGATTGTCGGATTGTCGGATTGTCGGATTGTCGGATTGTCGGATTGTCGGATTGTCGGATTGTCGGATTGTCG